>NZ_JBMDWJ010000373.1:0-8172 GCF_048595215.1 Siphonobacter sp. | reverse complement strand
TAGGTTATCAATGAAGTTATTCTTAAAATTATAAGTATGATTTCGAATACGTATCGAACCACTAAAGCGTTTATTAATGTTGTTTTATTTGAATTTGATACTTATTAACGATCGCATAGATCATATAACGTACGACTGTCAAAGGGATGAAGTTCGCATGAGATTCGACTTGCGAAAGTTGTTGGTAACGCTTCGTTAAACACTAATAACAATGAAAGCTTATTTATAAAGACGTTTTATTGCATTTATATCTCCTTCGCTGAGCAAGCCATTATTCTCAATTTTATTATTATTATTCAAAGGCCTTATGGTTATTCTTCCATTTTTAGATCTTGCATATTTACTATAATGCATCCTCGATTTAAAATCATAAGGTCCTGTTGTATCACCTACTAAAAGATTAAACCATTTATGATTTTTCGCTGCTATATTTTCATAAAGTATTTTAATATATTTATCTCTATCTTTCCTAGTATGCTCATGGTATAATCCTAATGCATGACCTATTTCGTGGATAGCTACAGCTTTTCCGGTTTTACTACCTAAGTACAAAAATTGCTTACCGCCTATTCTACCTACGCTAGAAGACCCAATGTAAGAAGAAGATCCTTTGACAAACTCAACATAATCCTTATGATTAAGGTCGCGTTCTACAAAATCAATATCTGTCACATTTTCCCAGTGCTTTATTGCATAATTAATATTATCCTTAATATTTTCAGGTAAACCTGGTGATAAAACGTACGGTAAAGTTCTATTAAGCCATATTCTTCCTAACCTTATGTTACCAAAAAATTTATTAGTATTGTGATGATGATCAGTAATTATCATATCTCCATCAACAATATCTAAACTATCATAAGTTTTATATTCAACTTCAACAGTATCTATATTATTAAAGACAACAACTACTGATCCTACACCAGTTGAATCTTCATTATCACCATAATAAGATTGCTTTAAGTCAGCATCTTTAAGTTCATCATCATTACAACTTAAAAACAATATGCTCATAAACGTTGTCAATAAACATAAATGTAATCTCATAATTGTTTTATAATTATAGCTGTGATTAACTTATTAACAAATATTGTTTCGCACTACTTTTATTTAAAATATATTCATTATTCTTATGTATTAATAACTCATTTATAAAAGTTCTACTTATTCATACTATAACGAATGACAATAATTATCTATAATTGATGCAAGTTATTTATTTTTATTCTATTTTGGATTACCCATTTATGGTTATAAAATTTTCATAAAACATAAATAAAGCCCCAGCTTCAAAAGAGCCAGGGCCATAAAACAAATCAATTAAAAACCTTCTACTTCACCTCTCCCAACAACACCTCAACCGCCTTTTCCAGCTGCTGATCTTTGCCGGTGCTTACCTGCTCGTAGTCGTTCCAGACTTTGATGTCGGGTTCGGTTTGCCAGTTTTCGAGGTATTTGCCGTTCATGGCTTTTACGCCCAGCGGCGGTACACCCCAGCGAACGCTGTTGTCCTGCAGGGATTCCCAACCCGCGAAGGTACAGGTGCCCGGTACGGGCTGACCGACCAGTTTGCCCAGCTTCATTTCCTGCACGGTAAAGGCGTAGCAGTGACCGTCGGAATAATTTGCCTCGTTGGCCAGTGAAATGCTGGGCTTCGTCCAGCGGAAGTTGGGTTCGTAGCCGTTACTGCGGGTATCCGTGGTATAGTCCAGGAACTTCTTGCCCGAAAGGAACATCGCCAGATCGGCCACGAGATCGCCTCCGCCGTTGAAGCGGGTATCAATGACAATCCCTTTTTTATCGGCGAATTTACCCATCACTTCTTCGTAAGTCATGCGGTACGCTCCGTCGTTCATGCCCGGAATGTGTACGTAACCGAGTTGACCCTTGCTCAGGCGTTCCACTTCGTCCTGATTACGTTTCACCCAGCGACGGTATAGCAGCGTACTCTCCTCGCCCAGCGATACGGGCTTCACAATGATTTCGCGACGTTCTTTGCCGTCTACCACCGTCAGCAAGGTATTCTTACCCGCCTTGCGGTTCAGGTACTGGGCCAGATCGCGGGCGGGCGTAATCGTTTCGCCGTCAATGGCCTCGATGATCATGCCGGGCTTTACGTTCAGATTCGCCTTCGACAGGGGACCGTTGGCCAGTACCTCTTCCACCTTGATGCCGTTTCCGCTAAAGTTCGGATCGTAGAAAATACCCAGCGATGCCGTCTGATCGGCGTTAGCGTTGAAGCTTCCGTACGAAGAACCACTATGCGACACGTTCAGCTCACCCAGCAATTCGCTTAGCATTTCCGAAAATTCGTAGTTGTTGCTGATGTGCGGCAGATACTTTTCGTAATCGGGTTTGTAGCTGTCCCAGTTGATGCCGTGGTAACCGCCCGTATAGAAGGTCTCCTTGGTTCGACGCCATACGTGCTCGAACATAAACTGCCGCTCGGCCAGTGTATTCAGCATCATTTCACCGCTGACGTTGATGCCTTCCTGTTTCGAGGTAGCCGGATCAATTTTCACAATGCGACCGTCCGTATTCAGGAAAATGTTCTTCTGGTCTTTGTCCCATACCATTGAGCCCCCGCCGGAGTTCAGCGGAATCAGCATTTTGGTTTCTTTGGTACGCAGATTCGTTGACCACAGGTTATAGCCTTTCTCAAAACGGGCGAGGTAATACAGCGTTTCACCGTCTTTACTGATCAGTGCATCGGCCAGCGAAGCCGAATGGATGGTCAGTTTCGCCTTGCGATCCGCCAGTCCTTCCCACTCGATCAGGATATTTTTAACGCTGTCTTTCTTGGCAACTTTAGCGTCCTTCTTCTTGGTGGTATCGGCTTTCGCGTTTTTCTCGTCGATGTCCTTCGCCAGAGCCGCCTCTTCCTTACTCAGTTTAAACTTGTCAAAGGCTTCCTGCGTAAAGAACATCGCGTATACGTCCGACGTACCGCCGCCGCTCATGGCCGCCGCCCGCAGACCGTCGCGGTTGCTGAACCAGAGCATGGCCTTACCGCCCATGACCCACTTGGCCCGGAAATCCTGGAAGCCACTTTCGGTCAGGTTGCGTACTTTCCCCTTGCCGCTGGCCTCTACGATACCGATTTCTCCGGCGGCGATGCCCGGCATGCTGTAATCAAACAAGAACCATTTACTGTCGGGACTCCACTGGAAGTACTGGTCATTATCCCGCATCGAGAACAACTCCTTATCGGTCAGAATACTACGGGTCTGCTTGGAGGCGATGTTGTATACCTTCAGCGTCATCCGGTTTTCGATAAAGGCGATTTCCTTGCCGTCGGGCGAATACTCCGGCTCGTAGTTTTCCTTGCTGTTGTCGATGATCGGTGTTTCCTTGATCAGCGTGGAAGCATAGAAATAGGGTTCTTCCTTGCGGGTAATCCGGGTTTCGTAGATCTTCCAGGTATTACCGCGTTCGGACGCGTACAGCAGGGCTTTGCCATCGGGCGAGAAGCTGACGTCGGTTTCCTGCTCGGGGGTGTTGGTAATGCGTTTGGTAATACCACCTTCAAGGGAGCTGACGAATACTTCCCCCCGGAACAAGAAAGCAACTTCTTTGCCATTGGGTGATACGGCCATACCGCGAACACCACCGCTGACGGGCAGTACTTTTTCATTGTTGCTACGGGCATCGGCGGCGATGCTGATACTCAGCTTTTGCGGTTTGCCGCTGGGCTGCATCGTATACAGATCACCGTCGTAGCTAAAACAGAGCGTACCGTTCTGAGCCTGACTCAAAAAACGTACGGGGTGTTTTTTGAAGGACGTCAGGGCCTGCGGCTGCGTCGGATTATCCAGCGAAAGTTTGTAGACGTTGAAGGAGCCGTTGCCTTCGCTCAGGTACACCAGACTTTTATCGTTATCGGCGAAAATCGGATTCCGATCCTCCCCGGCAAAGGTGGTGAGTTTGGTATGCTTCTTGGCTTTGGCATCATACACCCAGATGTCCCGCGTAATGGAGGAAACGTGGTGCTTCCGCCAGGCGTTTTCGCCGCCTTTTTTATCGTGGTATACCAGCTTGTTGCCGTCTTTACTGAATTTCACGTCCTCAGCGGGCGTCGTAAAAAGCTGCTCGACGCGGCCCCCCTGTAGGGAGACTTTGTACAATTCCGGTTGTGATCCCGTCGGGAACTGTCGGTTGCTGGCCACGTCCATGCGGGCAGAACCAAACACGACCTGCTTCCCATCGGGCGTAAACTCGTAAGGGTACTCGGCCGCCGAGTGATACGTCAGGCGTTTGGCCTCCCCGCCGTCGACAGCAATGGTAAAGACATCGAAGTTTCCGTAACGATCCGACGCAAAGGCGATGGTTTTGCTATCGCGGGACCATACGGGCATGAAGTCATGGGCTTCGTGGAACGTCAGCGGTGTGGCGACACCACCCGTAGCGGCCACTTTCCAGAGATCACCTTTGTAGGTGAATACTATTGTTTTTCCATCGGGCGAAAGGGCCGGATATCGCAGCCAGGAAGGCGTTTGCTGGGCCTGCGAAACCAGTGGCCAACTGGCCAGCAGTAAGGCGGTAATAATCTTTTTCACGGGAGAATGTTAGTTTGAGACAAACAGGCAAGATAAGGGTTTTCTTGGTTTGTTTTTAGGGAATTTGAGTGGATGTAAGGAGTAGTAGGTGTTTTTCTATACTGTTTATTTTATAGAGTCAAAAACTAGGCTTCTCTTGGGGGCTTGATTTGGTTCATACAATCAGTATTTCGTCCCGCAACCATGGCTGGTTTTTTAGTCCATATGCATTCCATGCCGGGCATCGCATGCGGGGCATCCCATGCCGGCACGCCCACCGCTGACTTCCTCTTGCTAGGGCCACCGCATTGCCGAGGAAGTAGGCGGCTTGAGCCCAGCATGGAATGCGATAGGACGGGGTCCGGGTTTATGTCGTCCATGAAGGTATTCGATTGTATTTTAAACACTACTAACAAAAAACCATCAACCAACAATTACTCTTAGAAGATGAAAACTTCTCCCGCCGGTGAGCAACGGAACGACCTACGATAGCCGCAACGCGGTGGCCTAGCGTAGGCTATCGTTAGTCGTGGAGAGGCTCATCGGCTACTAGCCAGCCAGTAAGAAGGACCGCACTACGTCTAGGTGTATAACGCACTTATTTCAAACCCATTCACAAACCCCTTAAAATCTCCCTACAGCAATCCCAAATCCGTCACCAACCCATCCAGACTTTTGAGGTTGTTTTTCTGTACATACTCGGCTAATCCCTCTTCTCCTTTTTTTTCAGCCCATTGAAAATGGATGTCGCGTTCGCCGGCGTAGTCGTACAGAGGTACGCCAAAACCGCAGGAAGTTTGTACCAGATCGATGTCAGCGACGATCAGCTGACGCGTACTGGGATAAATCGTAAACTGCGGAGCAAGGCTTTCCCACTCCTCAGTGCCGGGCAATACGGCGTGACCTTTGCCGTAAAGTTTGAGGATCAGCGGGGAGCCTTCAAACGAGCAGAACATGAAGGTAATACGTCCGTTTTCCAGCGTATGGGCGGAGGTTTCGTTGCCGCTACTGATCAAATCCATATAAGCCACCTGGTTTTCGGATAGTACGCGGAAACAATCCAGTCCTTTCGGTGAAAGATTAACCCGTCCATCACCGCTCAAAGGTGCGGTGGCTACGAAGAATATATGTTGCTTTTTGATAAATGCCTGCTGTGCGTCAGGGATCACGGAATAGAATTTGCCCATTGCCTTGAATAAGAAAAGCCCAAAATGATAGGTGGCAAAAGTAGTATTCTTTTGCCACCTATTGCTTTTCAATCTACTTGTGCCTTACTTTTCCCGAACCAGCCTTTGACTTTATCCATGAAATTAGACTCCTTTTTCTTGGGTTCCTCGCCAATCAGGAATCCGTACGGTTTCAACTGCTCAATATGATCGCAAATAATCTTGACAATGCCCAGTAGCGGCAGGGCCAGAATCATGCCCGGTATACCCCATACGGTTTCGCCCACGACAATAATAAAGATGGTAAATAGCGGATTG
The DNA here is from genome assembly GCF_048595215.1 of Siphonobacter sp. Classification (NCBI taxonomy): domain Bacteria; kingdom Pseudomonadati; phylum Bacteroidota; class Cytophagia; order Cytophagales; family Cytophagaceae; genus Siphonobacter; species Siphonobacter sp. Next base: position 2,153 of record NZ_JBMDWJ010000373.1, on the reverse strand, counting down.
ATATTTACGCCACTGCCCACGATGAGCGGTTCAAGCAAATAGGTCTGGATGAATTGGACCAGGGCGTAGACGATGACAATCCCGATAATTGCGTTGCTATCCCCACTCTGAGCTAGCGTAATGAGAATGGTTAAACCCGTCCCCATCAGGTTTCCGATAAAAGGAATAATTTCGAGCAAGCCGCAAAGAATGGCCAGAAAGATCGCGTGTTTGACGCCCACGATGCTAAAACCGATTCCGTACAGCACCCACAGCATGACGATCATACTGGCCAGTCCCATGAGGTACTTCTGACCAACTTCGCTGGTTTTGGAAATAATGGTACGGGCTTCGAACTGATCGTCGGTGGGCGTTAGTTTGAGGATGAATGTTTTGATATGGCCCCGAAAGAGTAGCAATAAAAACAGATACACCAGCATCAGCACGGTATCCACGGCCATTCCCATAACTCCATTTAGCACGCCCGTCACCACGGAAGAAAGCTGTCCGGAACTGGAAGACTGCTGTTCTTTCACCATCTGCTCCTGCTTCTTGGCATCAATCCCCAGTGTCTGACTAATGTACTGTTTGGCCTTACTGACCATATCCGTGATTTTCTGATCAATACCGCTCATATCTTCGATCAGATCAGACAGTTGCCACTGAATTAGAAAGACCAACCCGGCGATCACCAGCAGAAAAATGAAAATACAAAGCAGGGCGGCGGGTCCACGACTGATTCCTTTGCGTTCGAAGCGGGTACTCAGTGGCAGAAACAGCATAGCCAGTAATCCGGCGATCACCAGCGGCACCAGTACGGGTTTAGCCAGAAATAAAGCTCCAAACAGGAGAAACAGAAAAATCAGAAAGCGGGTGGGCTTTACAAGTGCTTGCATCGGACTATACGGTTGAAGGTAAAGAAACAGTTTGCTACAAAACAGTGCCAGGGTTTCATTCCAGCCGGATAATCACACTCGTATGTTTATCCAGATCCACGTTTTCTTTCAACGCATACGCTCCAGTATGAACGTAAACGAATACGCCGCTGTACAAAGCTGGTTTACATGGTTACAGGTCAATCCTATAGCGAAAGGATCGAATCCGTACCCTGTGGTTGCGTTTCTACGTCAAGACCGAATCTAGTGATTCAGGTTGTTACTTCACTAAAGGTACTGTAGATCCTTGAGTGTGAGGGCATGTTTGTGCGAATGGAAAAGCATACTGTTTATACAGACTCGTTCTCATGGCTTCTAAACAAAAGCCGGAAGCAGCTCAGGGCTGCTTCCGGCTTTTACTAGCACTTCACTGGTTCTACATCGAAAGTTGTTCGAACTCCTCGTCGGATAGTTCAATATGGGCCGCCTTCAGGTTTTCCTGTAAGTGCTCGATGGAACTGGTACCAGGAATGAGCAGAATATTCGGTGAACGTTTCAGCAACCAGGCCAGGGCAATCTGGGCCGTGGTAGCCTGATGAGCTTCGGCAATCTGCTGAATTTTATCCTTCAATTTATCCGGACCCGAGGCCAGCGGAAACCAGGGAATGAAGGCCATACCCCGTTCCACGGTGTAGTCGAGTACGGATTCCCACTGCCGGTTACCGAGGTTATACAGGTTCTGCACGGACACGATCGGTACTACTTTTTCAGCCTGTTCAATTTGTTTGACGTCTACTTCGCTCAGGCCCACGTACTTGATTTTACCGGCTTTGACGGCTTCGGCTACCGGAGCCAGCGTTTCTTCGACGGGAATTTTAGGGTCAAAGCGGTGCAACTGCCAGAGATCGATGGTATCTACGTTGAGCCGTTGTAAACTTCCTTCGATATTTTCCTGAATAAATTTAGGGTCGCCGTTGGGCACCCATTTGTTCGGACCTGGGCGGTTAAAGCCCCCTTTAGTAGCGACTACTACGCCCGGAGCATAGGGGTGCAATGCCTCTGCAATCAGCGTTTCATTGTATTGAGGACCGTAGGCTTCGGCGGTATCAATGAAGTTGACACCCCCAGCCACGGCGGCCTGAAGTACCTTTTTTGCATTTTCGCGGTCGGCTACTTCGCCAAACACACCAAAGCCGGTGAGTTGCATGGCTCCGTATCCCAGACGGTTGATCGTCAGATCTCCGCCCAAATCATAAGTCAGGGAATTCGTTTTTGTTGACATGGTCATTCATTGGTTTC
>NZ_JBMDWJ010000372.1:0-7112 GCF_048595215.1 Siphonobacter sp. | reverse complement strand
TACTTTCAACCAGGGGAATTACGGCCTGTTTCAACTCACTTTCGAAGGCTTTCAGTACGTTTTCGTTGAAACCCGCCAGTCCGCCGCCCATACTCACGTTTCCATCCAGCATAACCACCAGCATAGGTTTGGCCTGCTGATCGGCAATCAGATTATCCAGAATCAAATCCGTTTTCCCCTGAGTAGCCCAGCCGCGTTCATCTTCCCCACCGCCGTGCAAGAGGTACAGAACCGGATATTTCTCGCTGGTATTCTTGTCGTAGCCCGGAGGAGCATACACGTACACCCGACGCCAGCTGTTCGTCACGGGCGAAAAGTACCGTTTCATGCGAATATCGCCGTGTGGTACATCTTTCATAGCAAAGTAGCTGCCGTCCGGGTCCGGAATTTCAATGCCACTGGCCATCCGACTCATCCCGTAGAACGACTCGCTGGCTGGATCGGCTACGGCCATTCCATCAATCAGCAGGGAATAGTAGTGAAAACCCCGGCTCACGGAATCCGTCGTCACTGTCCAGAATCCACTGGTATCTTTCACCATGTCGTACTTTTTGCCCAGGTCTATCTGTACTTTCTGAGCCTCGGGGGCTTTTACACGAAACACCACCCGATTATCCGGTAAAATCTGCGGATACGAGGCGTTGCGAATATTGGTAGTCGCCGACGTGCCCAGCACCGTGTACTTGGAAAGGGAAGCGACGTCAACGGGCTTGAAGAGAAACTGAGAAAACATGTACAGCCCGTTTTTCCAGACTTTAAAATCGTGTACACCCGGTTCGACGTAGTACACGTGCGGTACCTTTTTCTCGTAGAGATAGTCGTGCGTACGTTTGCTGAAGGTAATTAGGTTGTCCTTGTCGCCGCAGGAAATCCAGAGCAGCTTCAGTTTCTTTTTAGCTTCCTCGGGATTGGGTACCAGCTCTTCCGGCTTTCTGGTATTGGGAGCCGAAGAGAAACCGCCCACCCAGGCAAAGGTGTCGAGATTACCCAGACCGAAGTTCAGCGACTGTCCGCCGCCCATCGAAAGACCGGCAATGGCCCGATGTTCGCGGTCCTTCAAGGCAGGGTATTTTTTCTCGACAAATGGAATCAAATCGTTCAACAGATCCTTTTCGAAGGTACTGAACGCTTCTACTTTTTCCTTGTCGAAAATATTGCCAATCGGACGATCATCCTTCATGGCCCGCCCGTTGGGCATGACGACGATCATGGGCTGCAGTTTGTTTTCGGCGTACAGGTTATCCAGGATTACCTGAGGTTTGCCGCCATTCAGCCACTCTTTCTCATCGCCGCCGATCCCGTGTAACAGGTACAAAACGGGATACTTCTTGTTTTTGGCGTATCCGGGCGGGGTGTACACCAGAGCTTTCCGTTTGACGCCCACCGTTTTTGAATCATAGCTTACGGTATCGAGTTTCCCGTGGGCGATGTCGGAGCGGGAAACATCAAAACCTTTGGGGGCTTCTTTTACTGTGGGCTGAGCCAGGGCAGTACCCCAGGTCACGACCCAAACGGTACTGAGGAATAGGGATTTAAGGTTCATGCGTTATAGATCGTTTAATTAGGTCGTTTGAACAGATGGAGTTTCGTGCCGTAAGCATGCTGGCTAGTAGTTGTTTCCATTTCTCCGTGGAACAGTATTGCAGCTTTGAAGCTTCGTTATTCACCTAGACTAGTTTGGTCCTCCTTACTGGCTGTTCGGTAGCCCGTGAGCCCCTCCGTAACTGCCTAGCTTAGCTCAGGCCACCGCATTGTTCCCACCATGGGATGGCCCCCATGGAATGGGCGAGGCAGGTTACTCCGTTGCCCCCATGGAATGGCTCACGGGCGGGAGAGGTTTTCTTCTTTTGGCAGTAGTTGTTGGTTATTTGTTAGTGGTTGTTAGAAGCCAGTCAAATACCTTCATGGACGGCATAAACTCGAACCCCGTCCTATCGCATTCCATGCCGGGCTCAAGCTGCCTTCCATTCCATGGCGGCCACCATGGGATGGCCCCCATGGAATGGTTTCATCCGCAATGCGGTGGCCCAGTGCAGGATGAAAAGAGCGGCGGGCGTGCCTGCATGGAATGCATAGGGACTAAATAACCAGCCGTGCTTGTGAGACGAAATACTGACACTGTGATACTAGTTATTGGTTCTTGGAAAATCTTGATAAAGAATGCCTATGGACTAATAGACCAGTCGTCTCAGCGGGACGAAAACTCTTCCTATTACTAGAATCCTTCGCAAAACTAGTGGCTTTGCGAAGGATCAGTGAATTACTTAAAGAGCAGCGGAGCCAGTTCGTGGAGGCTCCGTCGCCAGGTTTGGAATTCGTGTCCGGTATCGGCGGAGACGTAGGAAACGGCGTTGTATCCCGCCTTTTTCAAGTCTTCGGCGGCTTTTTTCACGGCTTCGGGTCGCTCTTTACTGCCGCAACTGATGAAGATCAACTTCGCTTTGGGTTGGTCTTTTAATTCTTCCGGCGTATATAGTCCACCGCTTAGAAGTCCGTAAGAACCAAATTTCTCGGGCTTGTTGAGGGTAATGGTATGCGTTTCCATGCCGCCCATCGACAAGCCCGCCATGGCCCGATTCGAACGATCCGTAAGGGTTCGGAAATGGGTATCCACGTACGGAATCAGCTCATCAACGAGTACCGTCTGGAAGGGCTCGATCTTGAAATTACGCATACCTCCCATTTTCACTTCATTCGTCATACCGTAGGTCATCACAATGATGAAGGGCTTGATTTTACCCTCAGCAATCAGATTATCCATGATCAGGTTGGCGTGGCCCTGATTACTCCAGGCGGTTTCGTCTTCACCCCAACCGTGTTGTAGATACAATACCGGATATTTTTTCGACGATTCTTTTTCGTACCCCGGCGGCGTGTAGACAAAAGCCCGACGGGAGGTGTTCGTACTCTTGGATGGAAACAGTACCTGTTGCACGTGGCCGTGCGGCACGTCCTTCAGGGCGTAGAAGTCCTGGTCATGGGCGGGAATTTCGATGCCGCTTTCCCAGCGTACGGAGCCGTAATAGTTCTTAGCCCCAGGATCATTGAATTTTCCGCCATCAATGTTCACATTGTAGTAGTGGAACCCTTCATCCATGGGCCCACCCGTCGTACCCACCCAAAACCCGTCGTCACTCTTGGAAAGTAGCGTTCCTCCTTTTCCACCCAGGCCTAGACTTACTCGCACACTATCGGCTTTCGGTGCCTTAATACGGAACCGGGCATAGCCCTGCGAATTGACCTGCGGATATTCCTGACCGGGTTGATTTAAGGTAGAAGGTTTGAAATCTTCTTTCACAGCGGTTTGTGAAAAACTGGTGGTCTGGGCCAGTGCGTAGGCCAGTACGACCGCGATCGTTTTACGAATCATAGCTTTGTTTTTAGAGGTTATTAAGGTTTACACGCAAAAACTCCCCCCGGCTATCTGGTTCAGTATCAGAAGCAAGGGAGGATTTATTTAAACAATTGGGGTAACGTTTGAGCAAGGTATAATTTACAGTTCATCCAGGTATGACCGCCCGGAACGATGATGGGCGTCAGATTCAGCTTCTTACCTTGAAACATGGCAATGTTCTGTTTGACGGGTTCATACAGAAAGTCATCCGTACCCACGCTAATGGTAAACAGTTTCAATTGTTTGTTCATTTGCTCCGCATTCGGCGACCAGTTGGTAAAGTTTTTGGCAAACTCTTCCGTGGCCGTGTACGGAGCATAGGAACAGATGTACGCGAACTTATCGGGATTGGTCAGGCCGATGTTAAGCGTTTGGCCGCCGCCCACCGAAAAGCCCGCCACTGCCCGGTTTTTGCTGTCTTTGTAAACGGGATAATTCGCTTCCACGAATGGAATAATATCGTTAACCAGATCTTTGGTAAAATCAGCCATAGGACTGGGCCGGACGTTCCCGTAGGGCATCACAATCACCATGAGTTTTGCTTTGCCCTGGGCAATCAGATTATCAGCAATCCAGTGAGCCCGTCCTACTTTCGTCCAGGTTTCTTCGGTGTCGGAACCGCCGTGAATCAGGTAAAGGACCGGGTACTTCGTTTTACCATTGGGATCAAAGCCCGGTGGCGTATAAATCAGTACGTTACGCGTTCGACCGAGCGTCGCCGACGGATAGTACCGATAGCTGATTTTGCCATGGGGTACCTTTTGTAAGGAATGAATCAGCGGCTGATCGCCCGGTACATCAACGATGCTTCGCTTGAAGCGTTCATTGGCAAAGATGTAGGTATTGTTGGGATCGGCGATCTGAACGCTGTCTACCGAAAAGCTATAGGGATACACGTCAGGCTTCACCGCGGGTACGGTTACACTCCAGATGCCGGCCGTATCCCTGGTCATCGCTACGGGAGATGCCAGGAATTCACCGTTTAACGTAACTTTTTTAGCGTTCCGGGAAAAATAGCGAAACGTGACGCGATGATCGGGATGTACGTCGGGAGAACTAATGGTGGGCGAACGCTGAGCCATTCCGGCGAAACTCGATCCCAGCAGTACGGACAGAAGATAGATGACTTTTTTCATAGCGGTAAGCTGCGTCTATTGAAAGAGTAAGGGAGCGGTTTCCGCCACATATTTCTTGACATTCATCCAGGTGTGTCCCCCGTCCGTAATCCGGCTTTTGAAGTTCACACTTTTCGCCTTCAGATACTCCATGAATTCGAGGGTGCCTTTGTAGAGAAAATCATCACTCCCTACGCTTACCCACAGTAATTTCAGTTGCTTGTTGGTCTGGGCTGGGTTACTGGCAATGGTCCGGTAGCTCCGCTCCATTTCGGCGGGCGATAGGTAAGAACTATACGCACACACCCAGGCAAAGGTGTCCATGTGGCCAAAGGCGGCCCGGAGGGTTTGTCCCCCACCCCGTGAGAATCCGCCGATGGCCCGGTTTTCCCGATTGGCTAGCGTACGGTAATTTTTCTCGATGTAGGGAATGATGTTCTGGATCAGATCGTCGCCAAAGGCATTCGCCCGATTCACGGCATCGGCATCGTCACGTACGACGGGATCGGCGGGTTTGGCTCCGCCCTTCTGTTCTGTTATCCGGGCGGCGATGTTGCCGTAGGGCATCACGATGATCATCGGTTTCGTTTTCCCCTCCGCCAGCAGGTTATCCAGAATCAGATTCGTCCGACCCACTTTGTAGAAAGTTTCTTCCGTATCCGTGGTACCACTGATGAGGTAGTATACGGGGTATTTTTTAGTGGGATTCTGATCGTATCCCGGTGGTGTGTACACAACCAGCGAGCCCGTTGTACCTTCGACTGATGGATAATATTCGTACGACACCGTTCCATGTGGTACATCTTTCAGGGCATGAATCAACGGCGTATCACCCGGTACATCGACCAGACTGGCCTTGAAACGCTCGTTCGGAAAAAACGCTACATTGGCCGGATCCATAACGGTTACGCCATCGACCTGAAAGCTGTACGGGTAAATATCCGGCTTCACCGGACCTACCGTCACGCTCCAAATGCCCTGTTCATTTTTCGTTAGAGGAACGGCCATTTTTTCGAACTGCCCGCTCAACTTTACTTCCCGGGCCGTTGGGGCCAGATACCGAAACGTAACGGTGTGATCCGCATGAACCTCGGGTGATACCACCAGCGGACCCCTCGGTGGCTGGGCTCGGGCAATGCCGACCAGGCTAAGCAGCAATCCGCTGAACAACCATCGGTTCATACGGGGAATCAGGTAATGGTTTTTCATAGCGTATAGGGGTTTAGAGTATAGAGAGCTTTCAGCCTTATTACAAAAAGCCTGGTTCTTTTAATGCGTTGAAACCTCGTTATTCACCTAGACCGGGTTTGGTCCTTTTTACTGGCCGACTAGTAGCCCGTGAGCATTCCAGGCTGGACCTCTCCGTAACTGCCTAACTTAGCTCAGGTCCACCGCATTGCTCCCCCCATGGAATGGCTCAGGGGCGGGAGAGGTTTTCTTCTTCTGGCAGTTGATCAATATTTGACTAATTGTCAGAAGTTGGTGGTTGTTAAAGTCCAATCGAACTTTTCATGGACGGCATAAATCCGATTCCCTTCCTGTCGCGAACACCGCCTACTTCATCCGCAATGAGGTGGGCAGGATGAAAAGAGCGGTGGGCGTGCCGGCATGGGATGCACATGGACTAAACCACCAGCCGTGTATGCAGGACAAAACACCTACTCTTTAAAACCACTGACTATCAAATATTCACAATGAGAAAAACTTCATTATTCCTTCACCTCATACCCCTGCAGCGACAGCATTCGCATGGCGTATCGCTTACCTAATTCTCGGATGCTTTGGGAGGTAAAGTGAAGTTTATCCGGAACTGCCGGAAGGCCCGCCGAGGAAATGACGTAGGCATTCGGAATGGTTTGGGGTAACGTCGCAATGATGGGATTCATGCTGGCACATTGGCCATGCTGATCCTGATTGACCACTTCGCCCGCAAGTAAGGGTACTGAATCCGGGGCCAGACCGAGATCTTTCAGCAAGTCAGCGTATACTTTCTGTACTTTACCCGGCCAGGCCTTATCACCCGTATTAGACTCTCCCTGATGGAGCAAAATTCCTTTAATCACTCCCTGTTTCTGGGCCAGTCGAGCCAGGGTCACCAGTCGTTCGTAAGGGTTACCGCCGTACGCATTCGCCATATTGATCATCCAGGGTCTTTCCGCAGCTGAAGAGTCCAGATAAGATCGATACTGAACTTTATCAAAAATCTCGATCTTACTACCGCCCACCGCTACCGGTACGACGCCCACCCGTACCGAGTCGGGTAAATGGGCGATCAGCGTACGGCCAAAATAGTCGGCCGGTGACAGGCGGGTATTACACCGAAACAGGGGTGGTTTGGCCGGGTACCAGTTACCCTGGTTACGTCCGAGCTGCGGACAATCCACCGCGGCCAGTAGCTGAAATCGGGCACTGACTGTCGTATCCTGGGCCTCGATTGCAGCGGGCCCTTCCATGTTAGACTGGCCGAGGCAGAGGTAAATATGAAAGTTAGGGTCTTGGGCAAACGCATGTTCACGACCGAACGCGATGCAGCATAGGAACCAAAGCATACCAATCTTTTTCATACAGGTCAGGTTTAGAGGTCAATCGAAAGCGTAAAACAG
>NZ_JBMDWJ010000371.1:0-31132 GCF_048595215.1 Siphonobacter sp. | reverse complement strand
CCAATGTTTGAGCTGGTCGGCAAACCCGTCGAAGGAGCCTGAGCTACGTACAGAATCAAATTGTCAATATCATTCTTGTAATACGCGATTTCTGCCGTGATCCGGTCATTCAGAATACCCAGGTTCAGACCAACGTCGGTTTTTGTACTGGTTTCCCATTTCAGATTCGGGTTTCCTACGCTGTAAAAGCCTAACGTAGCCAGTCCTCCGTAATAACCAGAAGTGTACGTTGAATAGGGGCTGTAATCGCCAATACCCCCGATATTACCTACTTTACCGTAGCTACCCCGAATCTTGAAGCTGCTGAAAATCCGATCAAGTTTAGCGGCTGACCAGAAGCTCTCCTGCGTAATTTCCCAGCCCGCCGAAGCTCCCCAGAAGGTACCTTTTTTCTGACCAAGAGCGGAGTATTCATCCTGACGGATGTTACCACTCAGGTAGTATTTCTCTTTGTAGTTGTAGGACAAACGGCCGAACCCTGACAGCAGGTAGTTTTCACCGTAGGTCAAACCTGCGGTGTTGTTATTCACCCAGCCCGCCTGAAGCTCCGTATACGAAGCATCGGACAGCCCCTGACGGTTCAGACCGAAGCCCCGTGACGTGGTACGCTGTTGCTCCTGACCAATCAACAGGCTGAAGTTATGCTTGCCGAACGAGCGGTCGTACTGAGCAGTGTTGGTCCACAACCAGGTTTTGTATTTAGCGTAAATACCGGTGCCGTAGCCATTGTAAGAATAACCATCCCCCGTAACCGGAGACCAGAACGTATCATTATCTATCAGCATGTAATCAATACCGTAGCTGCTTTTCAGCGTCAGTCCTTTCACCGGATTAAACTGAATGTAGGCGTTGGATTGAATGTGGCTGTTCTCGGAGTTCGAACGGTTCAGGTTGAGCAAAGCAACGGGGTTATAATACGACAGGTTAGAAATACCGGCGATGTTACCCGCAGAACCAACCGCTGCTCCGTTAATATTTAAGGTACCGTCATTGTTGTAAGGAGCAATGATCGGAGGTAGTACAATAGCCAGACGTCCTAAACCAGAGGTGTTGAACGCTTCGCCACTGAGTGAACCAGAGGACGTAGCGGCCAGGTTTCTCTCGTTGGAATAAGAGATTTTACCACCGATCGTAACTACTTTGTTGAGCTTGCTATCGACGTTGAACAATGCGTTCAGACGCTCGAAATCGTTTTTACGGATGATACCCTGTTGAGACGTGTAACCCGTTGAAAAATAGTAGTTCGTGTTTTCGCTACCCCCGGATACGTTCAGGTTGTGGCTATGCGACACCCCCTGGCGGTACACCTGATCCTGCCAACGCGTATCGATTGGATTTCCGTTCGCGTCGTTCGTTTGGGTATATTTAATCGTAGAGGCCGTGGGGTTGTTGGCAACCGCTCTCGTTTTGAAATCAATGTACTGCTGGGCGTTCAGCATGGAAGGCAGACGATACGTATTATTGAAGCCTACCCATCCATCGTAGTTTACCCGTACTTTGCCGGATTTACCGCGTTTCGTCGTGACGAATACGACACCATTGGCAGCCCGGCTTCCGTAAATGGCGGTAGCCGCCGCGTCTTTCGCTACGTCAATACTTTCAATATCATTAGGGTTGATACTCGCCAGTGGGTTACTGGGAGCATTTGTGGAGCTATAGTCACCCGTAAACGTAGGGACACCATCCACTACAACCAGCGGATAAGAGCTCAACGAAATCGAGTTTGTACCCCGAATCCGGAATACGGGTGGAGCGTTCAATACGCCACTGGGTACCGTAATCTGAACCCCAGGGGTACGACCTGCCAGTCCTGATTCGAAGCTCTGGTTAGGCATTTGAGCAATTTTCGAACCAGATACGGAGCCAATGCTACCCGTTGCATCTCGTTTAGTTTGAGTACCATAACCAATGACCACCACTTCTGAAAGTTCGTTGGAATCCGTGGTCAATTGTACATCAATGACGCTTCTGGAGTTGATGGCAACTTCCTGTTTCTGGAAGCCAATAGAGCTGAACACCAGCGTCGTACCGCTCGAAGGGATACTGAGGCGATACTTCCCGTTTGCATCCGTCGTCACTCCCTGAGAAGTTCCTTTCACCGTTACACTTACACCTGGCACAACACTGCCATCGTCAGAAGTAGTGACTACGCCAGTCACCACCCGGTCCTGTGCATAGGCCGTCAGGGTTACGACGGTTAGCCACAGTACGTTTAGAAAGAGTACAAATCTCTTCATTGTTGTAAAGGAATTGGTTAAGAATAGATAGTGGGTAATCAACTGTTTTCGGGTAATGTCTAGAGGGACAACCTGACTCCTGTCGGTAAGCTTAGGAAAATAGAATCCCCGCTCAAGCCGAAGGAATGCCTGAGTAATACTAAAAGAGCTGACGACGATTAGAGGACCAAACAGCCGCGAAGAGCCGGCCTTGGTTTAGTATACGTAACGTAAGAGGTAATCATGATGTTGATGAAGTTTTGGTTAAGGAATATTGCAATGGATTGCAAAAGTATAAGCTTTATTTTGCCAAACAACAGGAAAGTATTTTTTTTACAAAAAATCATGTATTTTTTCGTTGTAATTCCTGTAAATGCCTGATTTCATTGGTAAAAAGGCAGATAAGGCGAAATTATATTTTGTATTTACTGGCGAAATTAAGTGTATTCTGACCGAAGAAAACTATGAAAAATTCTATTTTGGCCGCTTTGTTACTGATCTCCTTTGGGAGTCACGGTGCTGTGGATCCCATCAAGAAACGGATGGATCAAATGGCTAAGGAGATCGAGAAAAAAGTGATTACCTGGCGGCGGGATTTTCACGAACATCCGGAGCTTGGAAACCGGGAATTCCGTACGTCCGAGAAAATAGCGGCTCATTTGAAGGCTCTGGGACTGGAGGTAAAAACGGGCGTTGCCAAGACGGGTGTCGTAGCCCTTTTGAAAGGCGGCAAACCCGGCCCAGTCATTGCCTTACGGGCGGATATGGACGGCTTACCCGTAACGGAACGCGTAGACGTTCCCTTCGTATCAAAAGTTACCACGGAATACAACGGCCAGCAAACGGGGGTGATGCACGCCTGCGGTCACGATGGCCACGTAGCCATTCTGATGGGCGTAGCCGAAGTACTGGCCGGGGTAAAGAGTGAGGTGAAAGGAACCATCAAGTTTATTTTCCAACCCGCCGAAGAAGGAGCCCCGCAGGGCGAAGAAGGTGGAGCGGCGTTGATGATTAAAGAAGGCGTACTGGAAAACCCTAAGGTAGATGCCATTTTCGGCTTACACCTCAATGCTCAGACGCCCATTGGACAGATCAAGTACCGGCCCGGAGGTACCATGGCCGCTGTTGATTTCTTCAGTGTAAAAGTGAAAGGCAAACAATCGCACGGAGCGTATCCCTGGCTAAGTATTGATCCGATTGTGACGGCTTCCCAGATCGTCAATAACCTGCAAACGATCGTTAGCCGCAAATTGGATCTGACCAGCGGAGCGGCTGTGGTCACCGTCGGGGCTATTCACGGGGGCATTCGGCAGAATATCATCCCTGAAGAAGTGAATATGATGGGGACCATTCGTTACCTGGACGCTCCGATGCAAAAGGTGATTCATGACAACCTTCGGCAGGTGGCCGAAAAAACAGCCGAAAGTCAGGGAGCCAAAGCGGATGTAAAAATTGATGTCATGTATCCCGTTACCTACAATGATCCGGCCCTGACGGATCAGATGGTGGGTTCGCTGGAAGAAGTGGCCGGGAAAGACAACGTTCTGCTGACGCCCGCCGTAACCGGAGCCGAAGATTTTTCCTTTTTCCAGCAAAAAGTACCCGGACTGTTTTTCTTCCTGGGCGGAGCTCCGCTTAACAAATCCCAGGCACAAACCGCTCCACACCATACGCCGGACTTTTATATTGACGAAGGTGGGTTCGAGCTCGGCATTCGGGCCTTCTGTCATTTGGTCGTAGACTACGCCGATCAGCACAAGTCGACTAAAATTAGCAGCCGTTAGGAGCGAATTTTGTAGTTACGAATCATCAACCATAACAGGCCGGGTGCGTATCGTTTGAGATAGGCCCCGGCTACTTCTTTCAGGCCTCCGATATATACTTCCCGCTTACGGGAGCGGAGGGCTTTGAGGATACGTTCGGCACATACGTCGGCGGAAATGCCCCGGGCCTGGTTTTCATCCATCCGGTTATTGGCTTGGCCACGACCGTTCAGGGCATTAAGTGAAATAGCGGTTTTGATGTAACCCGGACAAATGATCGTCACCCAAAGTCCTTCTCGCCAGATTTCGGCCCGTAGCGAATCAAAGAAGCCGCGGATGGCGAATTTAGAGGCGGCGTAACTCGTCCGCATCGGCGTAGCGACGTACCCGGCAATGCTTGAAATGGGTACAATCAGGCCACTTTTCTGAACTAGCAGCGTGGGTAATACCGCTTTGGTCAAAGCAACGACGCCAAAATAATTGACCTCCATCAGCCGCCGATCAACATCAATAGAACTTTCCAGAGCCAGTGACCGCTGACTAATCCCCGCATTCTGTACCAGAATATCGATACGGCCAAAGGTTTGTATGACGTCCTGCACGCAAGCAGTAAACGTATCGGGCTGACTCATGTCCATTACCACAATCTGGATGCGGTCGGCGGGCAGGGCCAGCTCCTGAGCCACCCGCTGTAATTCGGCTTCTCGCCGGGCTGAAAGTACCAGACGACTCCCCTCGCGGGCAAAGGCATGAGCCAGGGCTTCGCCAATGCCTGACGAGGCTCCCGTAATCCAGACGACCTGATCCCGAAAGGTGGACATACCGTAAAAAAAGGTTTGTATGAAAGCGGTAAGTTAGCTACAAAAAAGAACCGTCGCTCCAAAGAAGCGACGGTTACTCTCACCCCAAAACTTAAACTACCCACAAGGGGATTTCTTTTCGGCTCTTGCTCGTAGCAGTTACCGAGCTATGAAAATCAGCGAATAATCGAATTTGAAAAGGGCAGGCCCGTAAGAGGCTGCGGAATACTGAATCAAATAAAAATCAATCTGAGCGGAAAGCCACTAGCGTAAAAATCGGAAATATACTCCCTTCAATTTTCTGCCGATCAGATCGTATAAAAGAGAGATAAGACGAAAAATTTTTCAGTCGTATCAAAAAGCGAACTCATTCAACTTTACCCGCATTAATGGCTTTGAATAAGGCCTCTCCGTACGATTCACTGATGGGAATATGAACCTGACCAATTTTGATTCGCAGGTTACGAATCGATTCAATTTTATCGAAAGCAATGATGAATGATTTATGAACGCGTAGAAAAGGACCGCTGGGTAACTTTTCTTCCATAGCTTTCATCGTCAGTCGCGTAATTACCGGACGACTCTGTCCTTCGAGATAAATTTTTACGTAGTCCTTTAATCCTTCTACGTAAAGAATATCGGCAATACGGATTTTTACCAGCGAATAATCGGCATTGACAAACAGGTATTCCTGAGCGGGAGCGGGCGTAGACTCGGCTACCGCTGGCGTTTCCTGATGACGCAAATTATGGAGTTCGTACGCTTTATTGACTGCTTTTAAGAAACGTTCAAAAGAGACCGGCTTGAGCAGATAATCGAGTACATCGAGGTTAAAACCTTCCAGGGCAAATTCTTCGTAAGCCGTTACGAAAATGACCATTGGAGCCTGCGTCATGCTCTGGACAAACTGTACACCGCTGATGCCCGGCATCTGAATGTCCAGAAATAAGAGATCGATCGGCTGCTGCTGCATCACCTCCTGAGCTTCAAAGGCATTTTTACAACGCTTTACTAAGTTCAGAAAGGGTACTTTTCGTATGTTATCTTCCAGTAAGTCAAGGGCTAAGGACTCATCGTCCACGGCGAGGCAGTTCATCATGGTTTCGTTAGTTTTGGGTACACCGCAAAGGTAATACTTCGGTCCACTACTGATTCATTTCGGAAACGAATCCAGTTAGTGATTCACGGCTTCTTTCCACGAGCGGTCTTTCAGGGGATGATCGTTGGTAAAGTGCAGGGTAAGTTTTACTTCGTACCAGTCCGAATTGTCATCAATCACTAATTCATGCGATTCGGGGTACAATAGGCTTAAGCGGCGTTTTACATTCGGCAAACCAATGCCCGAACTACCGTCTTTGACTTCCTTAAACCGACGATTTACCTTGTTGCGTACCGTAAAGATCAGCGTATGATCCTTGGAGTCGAGCAATACTTCAATTACCGGATCACTAATGAGTCCAACCCCGTGTTTAAACGCATTTTCAACGAATGGAATCAGCAACATCGGCTCAATTAGCTGGTGCGTGAGCTGATTATCCGCGTGGAAATGAATCTTGACATCGTTACCAAAACGAATTCGCTGTAAATCGATGTAATTGTTGAGGTACTTGATTTCTTTTTCCAGCGAAACCCGCGAGCCATTCGACTCGTAAAGCATGTACCGCATCAAATCCGAAAGCTGGATGACTACGGGTTCAACCATATCCGATTTCTTGCGGGAAAGCGATACGATACTGTTGAGCACGTTGAACATAAAGTGCGGACTAATCTGCGAACGCAAAAAACTTAATTCAGACTTGAGCCGTTCATTTTCCAGCTCTTTCCGTTCTTGTTGATCCGAGAGATAATCACTCAGTAACCGATAAATCGTGCTAATGGCCAGGATGAAAAAGACCGGAAAAAGGGTGTAGAAAGTGATACGGGCGGAAGGAAGTTCGGGAAAGAAAACGTAGTTGCGTAAGCTTAAATTAATGGACAGAACGGCCGTTACTGAAAGCAAAATATAGGCGAGGTAATACCAGACGCCCTGACGCTGTAATACCCGGGGAATCAGAAAATTGGCGTTAATGTAAAACAGCGGGATGGTAAGCATCTGTAATAGAATCACCACCTCATCCGGTACCTTTACCTTGGGCGTACCCGGCGGGTTTTGGGGCGAACGAAGCAGAAATGGCAGGGACATAAAAAATGCCCAGAATGCCAGGTGCATCAGCCCGGTCAACGATTGAGTAAAGGTTTTGTTCTTAAATTCTCGCACAAGTCGTCCGTGTGTTGTTGTACACTAAAGTACGAAAGTACATTTCGTATCAAATTTCAAAGCGGCGAATATGCTGATTACCGGGATAAAGTTCGCATTTCGAGCGATGTTAAAATAAACCAGTAAAGGGCCTTTAGCTCAGGGGTAATCGAACGGTAAAGGTACTGCCCTGCCCCAGCGTACTTCGGAGGGAAATACTGCCTCCGTGCCACTCCACAATGCGTTGACTTACGGCTAGTCCAATACCGTACCCACTATAAATCAACGCGTTGTTAGCCCGGAAAAAAGGCCCAAATACGCGTTCCTGATCTTCAGGCGGTATGCCGATGCCTTTATCTTCAATGTCGATCAGACAATGGGTCGCATCGCTTCTGATTCGAATGAATGCTTCGTGCGTAGGGGAGTATTTGCAGGCGTTGTCAATCAAATTCGTGAAAAGTGTCTTCAGTAAAGCTTCGTCACCGGGTACCAATAATTCCCGGCGTTCGTCGAGTAAGGGTTCAAAGACCAGCTTCTGAGCTTTCCGCAGGGAACTGAGTTCGGCGTAAATATCCAGTAATAACTCAGGAATGGAAATCAGTTTCCGGCGAAGAACCGGGTCCAGTGGCCGGGCCAGTTGCAGTAGGCCATTGGTCAGCCCAATCAGGCGTTGTGTATCCTGAAATAAATCCCGGAGAATCAGACGGTATTCTTCCGAGGATAAAGCTTCTTCCAGGCCCGACTGGATATCAGTTTTCATGGCTGCCAGGGGCGTTCGGAGTTCGTGCGAAGCGTGGGAGACAAAGCTCTTCTGTTGTTCAAACGACAGATTAAGCCGGTTGAGCATCTGATTGAAGTTGATCGCCAGCTGAGCCATTTCATCCCGCCCATTGCCTTCGGGAAGACGCTCTTTCAAATTCTGGGCCGTAATCTGCTGAATCTGGGTATTGATCGTGGCGATGGGCCGTAGAAACAAACCCGCCAACAGGCCACTGACGACTACGGTTAGCCCTACGCCCACGACCCAACAGATCATCAGCGTATTTCGTAGATAAATAAGTTTGCTTTTGCCGAATTTATCGTAGGCCGAAGCCATCACGACGTATTCACTGCCCGAAGCTTTCAGACTTGAGGGCAGAGCCAGGGCAATCAGGTCAATTTTGTCCGAACTCTGCTCCACCCGCTTTTCCTCGCGTACTTCGGCTAGCAGGGCGGGATCATACTGGGGCGGCTGATCATCCAGACTTGAATACAGTAACCGATTATGCTCGTCGAACACGAGAACCTGTTCTTCGAATAAGGAGGTCAGCGAATTCTGATCGATGATTTTCAGCAATTCATTATCGATTTCCTTGACATCCATCAGATAGCGGGCCGTCGTACGGGCCTTATTTTCCAGCCGACCCTGAAATTCCTCCTCGCGGTACGAAGCGGAAATCTGGTAAATCACGGCTGAAAATAAGGTCAGTAATCCGGCTACGACCAGTGAAAACAGCAGAGCCAGTTTGTAGCGAATGAACATGATTAGTACTCGGGCCTGAGAATGTATCCTTGGCTGGGTTTAGTATGAATGAGCTTGGGTTCGTAGGGTCGATCGACTTTCTTCCGCAGGTAGGCAATGTACACCTCAACGATGTTGGTACCGGGATCGAAGTTGAGTCCCCAGACTTCTTTCAGCAGTTCCATTTTGGTGATAAGCTGATTCTGATGCAGCAGCAGGTACTCCAGCAACGCGTATTCCTTGGCGGTCAGCTCCAGCTTTTCGCCATCCCGGGTGACGGTTTTGCTCAACAGGTTCATTTCCAGATTAGCAATCTGAAGCCGGGTTTGCATCGGAACCTCGTCCATGAACTCATTCCGGCGAAGCAGGGCCAGCATACGGGCGTGCAGTTCACGAATATCGAAGGGCTTCGCCAGGTAATCGTCCGTACCCTGCTCAAAGCCCCGCAGGCGATCTTCCGTATCGTCCAGAGCCGTGAGCATCAGAATAGGTAGCCGGGGGCGTTGCCGACGGAGTTCGCCGCAAATGGTATAGCCATCCAGACCGGGCAGAACCACATCCAGAATGACGAGATCGTACCGCTGGCCCAGGGCCGCCTGTAAGCCGGCCGTGCCGTCAAAAACCGGCGATACTTCATAACCCTTACGGGTGAGCGTTCGCGAAATGCTTTCGGATAAACGCTGATCATCTTCGACTAAGAGTATTTGTTTAGCAGACATCGTGGACATCGGTTTGGGGTGCTTCCTTATTTCTGGAACGGCCTGCGGTACTTTCGCCGTATCTTTGCCGTTCATTCATTTCCATTCATTCAGAAGAAATCCGAACGCAGGTATCGCGATTACCTTCTTACTTAGAGCCCGACCCATGGATCAGCGTTTGCGGAAAACGGAACGATTGAAAAGCAAAAAAATGCTTGACCAGCTGTTTGCCCGGAAGGACAACACGAGTATAGCTGTATTCAGTTATCCGTTGAAAGTGAATGCCTTGCCAGCTTCCGGTACGGCTCCGCTTCCGCAGATTCTGGTATCCGTATCCAAGCGAAACTTCAAGAAAGCAGTTGATCGAAACCTAATTAAACGCCGGATGCGGGAAGCCTATCGCCTGCATAAAGCCCTCATTACGGAGGTCGAATCGGTACCCGTGGCGATTGCTTTTGTGTACGTAGCCAAAGAAATCCTGCCTTTCGCTGACATCGAAAAAAAGATGAAATTCGTACTCAAACAACTCGGGAAAACCAGTACACCGACGCTTTCCTAACTCGAAAAAGGGCTTTATCCGCCGACGAATTTGCAAATCTCGCCGTTAGATAACCGAAAATTGAAAAAAAATCGCTAAATTGTTCTTAAAAACAGGCTTTCATCGCCAGCCCTTATTCGCATGAAACGTACCGCTCTGAAAGTCGGCATCCTTACCACCTGCCTGGTCGGAGGCCTCGGATTATTTTCCTTCACGGACCCGGGAGAGCGGACCTTCGAGATCATGAAGAATCTCGACATCTTCGCTACGTTGTTTAAAGAACTCAATACGTATTACGTGGACGATGTAAATCCGAATAAAACCATTCGGACGGGCATCGACGCGATGCTTAAAAACCTCGATCCCTATACGGTCTATTATCCCGAAGACGATATCGAGGATTATATGACCATGACCACCGGGAAGTACAACGGTATCGGTATCCTGACGCAGCAACGACAGGGGAAATTCACGGTACTCATGGTGTACGAAGGAACGCCCGCCGAAAAAGCGGGGATTCGCATTGGGGATGAGATTCTGAAAATCGATGGTCTGGATATTAAAAAGCCCGGCATGAACGTCGATAAGCTCATGAAGGGGCAAACCGGTACGACCGTGAAACTAAGCATTCGTCGATACGGACAGCAAAATAGCGAAGAAATCAGCGTAGGCCGGGATGTGGTGAAAATGACGAATGTCCCCTACTACGGCATGATTGACCAGGAAGTAGGGTACATTGACCTGAAAGATTTTACCGGCACCGCTTCCAAGGAAGTACGTCAGGCCTTCACCGATCTCAAAGGAAAAGGAATGAAAAAGGTCATTCTGGACTTGCGGGATAACCCGGGCGGGCTACTGAATATGGCGGTAGATATTTCGAATATCTTCGTCAATAAAGATTCTGAAATTGTTAGTACCAAAGGAAAAGTCAGCGAATGGAATAAAACCTACACGGCTCTGAATCCACCCATGGATGCCGAAATTCCGTTGGTCGTACTGACCAATAGTCGCAGTGCGTCGGCCGCTGAGATCGTAGCCGGCGTGATTCAGGATTATGATCGGGGGGTACTGGTCGGTCAGCGAAGCTTCGGGAAAGGTCTGGTACAGATCACGCGTGACCTGAGCTATAACAGCAAGCTCAAGATCACTACGGCCAAGTACTACATTCCCTCGGGTCGCTGTATTCAGGCCATCGATTATGGTCACCGGAATCCGGATGGATCAGTGGGTAAAATTCCTGACTCCCTGCAAACGGCGTTTAAGACCAAGAAGAGCGGTCGTACGGTATATGACGGCGGGGGCATTGCTCCGGACGTTACCGTAGATCGCCCGGCCCAGTCGGCCATTCTGGTGAGTCTTTTACGGAAAGGGTACATTTTCGATTACGCCAACAAATACCGGGCGGAACACCCCAGTATTAAAGACGGTCGTGAGTTCAGCCTTTCGGATGCGGAGTATCAGGAATTTGTGAAGTGGCTGAGCGACAAGGATTACGACTACACGACCGACGTTGAGCGGAAATTCGAAGAATTGGAAGCATCCGCTCGAAAGGAAAAGTACTATGACGTGGTACAGGAGCAACTGAAGGCTTTGAAAACAAAATTTGCTCACAGTAAAGATTCGGATCTGCTGAAATTTAAAGATGAAATCCGCTACATGCTGGAACAGGAAGTAATCTTACGGTACTACCTACAAAAAGGGGTACGCGAACATTCGTTCAGTAAAGATCCTGAAATCCGGGAATCACTTAAGCTTTTCAAAGACATGAATCGCTACGAGTCTTTACTGAAATCCGGAGCTGGCAAGTAATACATCTACCGTGTACATCTACCGCAGAAGTTTGCTCAGGCAATTTTCTGCGGTATTTTTATTTCGTATAGGTGTATGCGTTCAAGGAAAGTGTTTATATATTTTAAACATAAACTTATGTAATACTATCCATAATCTATAGATTTGTTAAACCAAGGATCAAAATCATACAAGATGAAGCCATCTTTTGAACATATAGATGCTTTACCTGACAGTTCTTTCACCTTTCGCGAGCACGTGCTGAAAGCTTTCGATGCTCCGTATCATTTTCACCCTGAAATTGAGTTAACGCTGATTCTTTCGAGTCGGGGGAAACGTTTCGTGGGCACGAATGTGTCAGATTTTGAAGCGGGAGATCTGGTACTGATTGGCCCTAATGTGCCTCATTACTGGAAAAACGAGAACAATACGGACCCGGCTCATTCCATTGTCATTCAATTCAAGGAAGAGTTTTTAGGACCTGAATTTTTTAGAAAACCCGAGTTCTTACCGATTGCCCGTTTGTTACAACGGGCCAAATCCGGCCTACATTTTTACGGCAAAACGGCAGAGCGGGTTACGAAAGAAATTCAGTACCTGTTGAAGGATAACCATTTCCACCGCTTGCTGGGCCTGCTGGATTTACTACATACGCTGGCCGATAGCCAGGAAGTACATACGCTGGATACCAGTCAGTTTTTTGCCCAATTACCGAAAACGGATTACGAACGATTGAATAAAATCTACGCGTACATGGCCGAACATTTTCGGCAGGAGATTCGCCTGGAAACCATCTCCGAGCTAATCAACATGACGCCTCAGTCCTTTTGTCGGTATTACAAAAAAGTCACGAAAAAGACCTTTATCGATTCGCTAAACGAGTACCGAATTCGCTACGCCAGTCAGCTCCTGCTTTCGGATGGCGATTTGACGGTTTCGGAAGTCTGTTTCCAGAGTGGTTTCGGAAATATTTCGCACTTCAATCGGCAATTCCGACAAACCACGGGCTTAGCTCCACTGCAATACCGGCAGGAATTTTTACGTTCCTGATTTTGCGAATTCTCGCCAGAGATCGTACCTTTGCCCTCCGAAATTAGCCAAAACGGCAACATTTCGGTCACATCAGCGGGATGTGGAGCAGCTGGTAGCTTGCCACGTTCGGGACGTGGAGGTCGTGGGTTCGAATCCCGCCATCCCGACTTCAAAAGACAAAGTAGCCATCGGTTGCTTTGTCTTTTTTTTGTTTCTTTTCGAAGGTTTAAAGCAGGGATATGCAACGCGTGAGGGCCTCTTAGAAGCGAAGAAAACAAATGTCAATAAGGCCGCCGAAAAGCTTCATAAAGACGACTACAGACGTAATAGAGCCCATCATTAGTCACTTCACTGAAGAAGATAAATTTGGTTTCTTTGGCTCTATATCTGTACTGAACAACTCATTATAGTAATCTCTTTCACTAAGTTCCTATTCTATAGGTTGAATCGGTAGCTTCGTCTATAACCGCTAGTTACACTTTTCTGTGAAGTCCCCTTATTCTGTTAGGCAATAGTTGATATAGGAGACATACCTTCATTAATTGAGTATATCCATAAATGCCTTCAATAAAGCGTAATCCATAACTACAGCTAGTCCAATACTTGAAAGAAATTTAAAGGCGTAACAGATTTAAGCGATAAAATTTAGCAAGAAATTAACATTAATTTGCATTGATGTACTATAAACATGTATTTTCCCCAAACTTAATTGATGAAGAAAATGCTACACCTGCCTACCTCCTTTTTCAATTCAGTACTGATACTTATCATTCTATTCGGTTTCACACGCCCGGCTTACTCGCAAAAGGAAATCGTAATTCATAGCCTTACTACTCAAGATACCTTACTTACTAAAAAACACAAGTGGGTAAAAAATTACGACGAGGTCGTATTAAGTGAAGGCGTATTTATTTGTAGACAATATATAAAAACGCCGCATGTAAAAGATAACGACACGATCTTTTATAGAAATTCCTGGAGAGCCTATTTGTGCAATGAAAAGGGGCAACGGATTACTGATAATTATTACGATAATATTGATTCATTCCATGATGGAATAGCAAGAGTTGTAAAAAGTAAAAGAGGAACGGCCTACCTTTTTGATTATCAAGGGTTAAAAGGCTTTATCAATAAAGAAGGAGAAATTGTAATACCTGTTATGTATCCATATGTATCTAATTTCTCAGAGGGATTAGCGGCAGTTTATGATTCAACACAATCTAGCTATTTTATTGATAAATCTAATAAGAAAATTTTTTCTGAAAAGAGATTCCAATACGTAGATAATTTTTATAAAGGAATTGCTTATGTAAAACTATCGAACAATTCCAGTAATTATATAGATCATAGTGGAAATTTTCTTATGCCTGGAAAATTTGACTTTATTGAAAGTAGAGGGAAGTACAGATTTATGGAAGATACACTGCAAATAGTAAGAAAAGGTAATAAATACGGCTTATTAGGAGATAGCTTAAAGTTAGCTGTGCCATTAATTTATGATTTAATTGATACGAACAGATTTGAGAGATTTAATCATCTAAGTAAAATCCAGTTAACTAACAAAGTTGGCTTTGTTGATACGTATGATGGGAAGATCATCATACCTTTAACGTATAATGAATTCAAAAAATCTGAAAATAGTAACTTTATCTGGGCGAGATCAGATGAAGGGTGGGGTTTGATTAATGCTAGTAATAAAGTTTTAATTCCTTTTGTGTATACAGATGTGATCGAAGCTTTGAAAGATTACTCGATTGTAAAAGATAAAAAGACGGGTATCGTTAATAATCAGGGCGTTTTAATGGTGCCTTGTATCTATGATAATGTTTCTCCATTTTATGATGGAATAGCCATAGTAATAGCCGACGGTAAAGTTGGTTACGTAGACCAAAAAGGTAAAGTGCTTATTAAACCATACTATGAAAAAGGAGGCTATTTTGTAGATGATGTGGCCACGGTAGAAACTAAATTGATGAAGTACAAAATCAATTCTAAAAACCAACACCTCACAAAAAGTTTGAATAGTACGGGTATATGGGTAGTCTTGGTGGTATCATCATTATTAGTACTAGGGGCTTATAAAACAATTAGTGTATTTACAAAAAGGCCTTCGTTGACTGTCTAGCTCGTTTTATAAATACGCTAATCTTTAGTTAGCCATAGGCGCACATTGGGTAGTAATTTTGCTTAGAATACCCTGGAATTAAGATATGAAAATAGACCGTAAGTAAACATTTTATTAGTTGATATATTTACCGTGTATCTATTTTGTAATGATATAGTTTTTCTATCTTTAGGAATTTATTCTTCTCTTTAACTTGCTCTTCACTGTTTTAATCTGTATTTATGTGCTCTATCCGACCTCGGCTAATTTATACTATTTGTTTAACCTTATCTTTTTTTCTATCAAGAGGACAGGAAAATCCCTTTCGAGCTAATCAATACATAAAGAGTAGCTATTGGGGCATACAGGGATCTATTGGAGCAACTTCCATTAACCAAAGTATTAACCCTTTTAAAACTGGTGTTGGCTTTAAAGCTGGATTGACAAATATCTATTCGTTAAATTCATTTATTGATGCTGGAGTAAACTTAACATATTCTGCGTATGCGGACAATAAAACTGCCTCAGGTATTGATCCATTAAATAATCAAACTGTAATATTTGGGAGGTTGGAACACAGATTAAAAATGTTGGAGATTAAACCCTTTATACAATTATCATTATTAGAAAGATCTTCTTTTAAACCATTTGTTTCTGTAGGATTATCCACGGGGTATATTCTTGATATTTCTAGACATATTTATACGAATACTCAAGGCGGAGATTTTGTGGAAAATGCTAGAAATCGGTTTAAAAAAATTAATTGGGGAGGAGAGCTTGGTCTTGGTAGTAAAATTCTTTTATCCGACAGTGACTATTTTACAATTAAGGTAAGTTATGAAAGAAGTTTTTCTAAATTAAATTTAACCAATCCAGATTACCCAGATGCTTGGAAGAATCAAGGCCTGCAGTTAAGTTTATTTATTCCCATTAATTTTTTAATAAATTCGCTATAGTAATTGATTTATACGCAAAAAAAAGTTTATTTTTTTGCGTATAGTAATATACAATATGCTATGACTATGCATTTATCTAATTAAGCAAACTGTCTTGGATAAGGTAGTTATAGCTTGTTAGATATCATTTATTACCTCTCACGTATAACCATGAGTAAAACTTTGTTTATAGTTATGGTTATAACCAGAATCAAGTCAAATAACTGTTTCGTTCGGAACTCATATGTTTCTTTTACTTTCGCTGGATGTTCCATTAATCTAATTTCCTCATCAATTCTGATGTTAGGATCACGTCCGTATAGCTACCGAAGTGGGCATGAGAATGATTTAATGGAGCCTATCTAGTATTTTAATCTGAGCTTCTGGATCACAACGGAGATGTAAAGGTCTTAACTACTACTGAGACTTAGCAAATTCAAAATAGGAAAGTCTATTAAGGAAGTGTAACTTCTTCGCTTATTATAGAGTATCGTTTCCCGCTAATTCGGTATGTTCATATCCTTTATCTTAGAATAATCCGTTATGCCAAGCTTATTTCCAAACGGATCATGGAATTCGACCGCGAACCCAGTCGCTATTTCGAAAGGTTCACTTAGGAAATGTACCCCTTTTTGCTGGAGTGCCTCATATGCCTTCTGAACGTCTTCTACAGTAAACCAGATCGCAGGCCTTGCATTCGGCATACTACTAAGAATGATGGCAGGCTCGTTTTCTCCTACTTTGAAGGCCGTCATCCCCTTGTCGGAAAAGTCGAACTTCGTTTCAAGTCCGAGTTTCTTTGTATAGAATTCCTTTGCCTCGTCAAGATTGTCGGCAGGGAGAAAAAAGTTATCAAAATCACGGATGAGGTTCATGGTGTTCAGGATTTAATGGAAGATAAGTCGATACCCAGTTTTGTAAACTCCAGGGTTCCTTTTTCGGTAATGTAAAAATGCTTGTCGTCGGCGTCATCTTTGGTAAGCCAATCCTCTTTTAGAAACTTTTCCAGTAGGAGCTTACCAAGTTGCCCGCCGATGTGTTCGTAGCAGCCTTTTGCCAATTTTCGGTCCGGTGTTTTCGTCATGGATGTATGCTTTACGGTTGTGGTGAAAGGTTACAGAATCAACAAGATCAAATATTTGATTTATGTGGGTATTGAAAGCAAAAGTAAAGACGGTTTTACAAGGACTACATGACATTCCTCAGGCTTGCTCCTAAGCTTTGTCGTTCTTAGAAGCCAGGACTAAAAGGACGAAGAGAACTAGGTAAGTGGAGCTTGGTTTAAGAAATACGTAACAAAAGAGCCTCTGATTTCCAGAGGCTCTTTTGTTACGTATGAAGTGGTAATCGGAAGGCAAACAAGCTGCCGTATCCCAAGCCCTCGCTTTGAGCCCAGATGTTGCCGCCCTGAGCTTCGATGAAATCTTTGGCGATGGCCAGGCCCAGGCCCGTACCCGTTTTGCCCTGGCCATTCGGGATCTGGAAATACCGTTCGAAGATCTTATTGAGATACGATGCCTCAATGCCCCGGCCCTGATCGCGTACCGAGAATTCCGCCCACTGATCCACTTTTCGAATGACGATCTGGACGGTTCCCTGTTCCGGACTGTATCGAATGGCATTGGTAAGGAAATTGACCAGCACCCAGGCCGTTTTTTCCGGATCAGCCAGTACGGATAACGAGGTAGTAGGTACCTCAACGGCCAGTTGTACGTGTCGCTGATCCGCCGTACTCCGAACGCTTTCTTGAGCTAACGAAAGAATCGTTTCAGCGGATACGGGAGCAATCTGTAGCTGAATATTGCCCGTTTCTACCTGCGAGAGTTCCAGTAGTTCACCGGTGATGCGAAGGAGCCGTTGGGCATCGCTCTGAATACTGGAGACGAGTTGCTGCTGGTCGTCGTTGAGATCGCCCACCCGTTTGTCCGTGAGTAATTGCAGACTCATCTTAATGGCCGAAATGGGCGTTTTTAATTCGTGAGATACCGTCGCAATAAAGTTGGTTTTCGCCTGATCGAGATCGTGAAAGCGAGTAACGTTCCGCAATACAATGACTTCGCCAATCTGCGTATCGCCGTTTTTTACGGGTTGCGTTTCGCGACTGAAGTAACCCTCCTGCCCTTCCGTGACGATTTTCAGTTCATCGCGGTCGCCCTGCAACAGCGTACGGAGTAAATCATTCCGTACGGCTACGTCGGGGGCGTATTTGCCTACCAGATCGGATGCTTTCATACCCAGGAGCGAAAGTCCCAGCGGGTTTACAAACAGAATCGTCCGTTTTTCATCCAGACCAATGATGGCTTCCGGCATGGAGGCGATTACCGTTTCCACGCGTCGCTTCTCGAACTGAATTTTCGCCAGATTACTATTTTCCCACTGGTCGAGTTTCTGAGCCATGGTGTTGAAGGCGGCGGCGAGTTCGCCAAATTCGTCATCCGAACGAAAGCCCAGCCGGGTCGCGTAATTACGGGCGGCAACCTCCTTGATTTTTCCGGTCAGTTCCCGAATCGGATTAGCAATGAAGGAAGGAAAGTTAATGGCAAACGAAAACGTCACCAGAAGGCAGAACGTAGCAATGCAACTGAGGAGTAAGAGAGCGGTATCGGCCGTCTGCCGGGCCGTTTGGCTTTTACGAAAAATGGCCTGCCGGTTTAGTTCCGAAATCCGGTGCAAGGGTTCGCGTAAGCTTTTCAAGGGAAAAAACTGGCTCGTATCTCGTTGCCATTGCGAGTAGCCCATGCGAAGCTGATGGGTAAGGTTTCGCTCGCCTACTTCGGTTACGTTTTGTTCCTGTTTTCGCAAAGCCGTTTCAAATTCCTGCATATCGGTTACGCGTAAGCGGTCTTCCCGGCCATCGATGAAGCTGGTCATCTGCTCCACGTAGCTTAGGGATTCGTAATTGGCCCGGAGAATGTCTTGGGAATCCTGAGCCAGATCCCGTAGGAAATACAAGCCGAGTCCGCCCAGTAGGGAACTGACCAGAAACAAAAACCACAATCCCAACGAAAGCTTTGCCTTCAGTTTCATGATAAAATGATCAAATCAATGTCCGACTCGCTCAGCTGTTTGAGCAGTCGGCCGAATATATTGGTACGCCAGATCACCTGCAGTAAGCTCAGGTGCGGTTTGCCGATGCATACCGTCGTAATCTGGTGTTTCTCGGCGGTCGTCGTAATGGCTTGGGCAATATCGTCTTCGTGCAATTGAATAACTTCCGCTCCCAGTTCGGTTGCAAGTTTGAAGTTATTAATCAGATGGCGTTGCAAAGCCAGGGAAATATTATTCTGGTTTTCCTTCGGTGTATGTACGTACAACAGCACCCACTGGGCATTGTAGTACGAGGCCAGTCGGGCCGTTTTGCGAATAATCCGGCGGGCGGTGTCTGCCGAGGAACTGATACAGGCCATAAACCGCTCGGGTTCGGCGGTACCGGGAAGTTCTTTCTGAATTTTTCGTTCGACTTGCGTAGCTACTTCCCTTAGGGCCAGTTCGCGGAGCTGAAGGATTTTCTCGGCCTGAAAGAAGTTACGCAAAGCCTGCTGAACTTTGTCGCGATGGTAGATTTTCCCTTCCTGCAAACGGGCAATGAGTTCATCGGCCGTTAAGTCAATGTTGACTACCTCATCGGCCAGTCGCAATACGTGGTCGGGAATTCGCTCGGTAATGGGTACGCCCGAGATGCGTTCAACGTCTTCATTCAGGCTTTCCAGGTGCTGAATATTCACGGCGGAAATCACACTAATGCCCTGATCCAGAATTTCAAGGACATCCTGCCAGCGTTTTTCGTTTTTACTGCCGGGAATGTTGGTATGAGCTAGCTCATCGACCAGTACTACTTCGGGATGGACGGCCAGTACCGTCGCCAAATCCATCTCCTCCAGTTCCTTTCCTTTATAAAATACCTTCCGGCGGGCCAGCATCGGAAGCCCCGTTACCAGGGCTTCCGTTTCGGCTCTTCCGTGGGTTTCGACAAATGCAATTTGAATGTCTACGCCGTTGCGGTGCAGAGTATGGGCTTCCTGTAACATCCGGTAGGTTTTGCCCACACCCGCACTCATCCCGATATAGACTTTAAACTTTCCCCGCCGGGATTGCTGAAGAAGTTCCAGAAAATGGCGGGTGGAATTTTCCATGATGGTTTCTGAATAGAATAGATTGGCGTGAATAAAGAAGCTTTCAGAAAGCTGTAATGGCTATTAAAATGCAATCGAGATTGACGTTTTAACACTGGTACTCTGATCCGTATAGCCCCCGTTTTTCTGGAATACGTTTTCCGAACTGCTCAACTGACGAGCTTCCAGCCGAGCCAGTACCTGATCCGAAATTCGGTAATCAGCGTTCAGCGAATATCCGTATACCTGAAACGGAGCGGGCGAAGCAATGATCACGCCTTTTTTATCTTCATAATACTCAAAGCGAGCGGCCAGAGCAAAGCGATTCGTTGCCGCAAACCGCAGAATACCCACGGGAGAACACCAGAAATTATAATCGCTAGAACCTTTCGACGCCTGTTCCCAGCCGCTGTCAAATCCGGTGATCAAACCCCATTTGGAACTCAGCTGGAAAATGCCGTAAAAGTTATGGAAGTACCGCATCTGTCGGGTGGAGTCGGGCTTGTCGTTCCCGATAAAGCTACTGGAGTTGAGCGTTACCCGGTCGGAAGGTTTGTACTGTACCTGCCAGCCCAGGGCGGGCGTCTGGTTGCCATCGACCCGCCGGATTCGCTGCCATCCGTTCAATACCAAGGCGGACAGCGACCACTGGCCCATGGTGTAGGAAAGTCTGGCTCCGGTTTCGTAGTACGGCGAGTTTTCGGCGAGTAAGCTACGGCTCAGCGTCCAGTTGTCTTTACCGATAGCACTTTCAAAGCCAATGTGCGAAGGCATGATGCCGGCATCCAGCCAAAGGTCTTTCGCCAGTTTTACACCCACATTCGCTTCAAATACGTGACGCAAAAGTTCGGGTTCGGCCGCCAGGTTATACTGGGCGTAGGTACCCGCCATCAAAGCCAGGTTGCCCCGAACGCGGTCGGTCTGGTAAGCGGCTTTGATGAAACCCAAGTTCAAATTGAATTCATTATGACGGTTGTGATTATACAGAAAGCCATCGCTAAGGTGATTGGCGGGACGGTTGAAATCGTAATTATAGTACACTTCGGCGTAGCCACTGATGGTCAATGCTTTCGTGGAGTCCGACTGGGCCTGAACGGTCAGGGCGGAGGCACTGAGTACGAAAGCAGTAAGAAGGGTTTTCATAGGTACTGTAAAGGGAGTGAAAGAAAGATTCAATGTCTGGTCTGCGTTTTCCTCGCATGGCATACGGGGCTATTCAGGTTGAACTCATTAGCCATCGTATCAAAGGGTTTGTACCAGACACCATGAAAGAGAATTAAAGGGCTGCGTTGAGTTGAAGGACGTTCACCGTTTCGACACCCCCGATCAGCGAACGCTGCGTATGGGTTTTAACCAGTTGCTGGAGTTTTTCCTCGGAAATCTGGCGAAGCCGGGCAATGCGGGGAATCTGTACCAAAGCTCCCGTTACGCTGATGTCAGGATCGAGGCCGGAACCCGAAGCGGTAACCAGATCGGCGGGAATATCGGCTTTTTTTACGCCGGGATTATGAATCAGAAAGGTGTCGATGCGAGCCTGTACATCTTTCAAATAATCGGGGTTGGACGGGCCTTTGTTCGAACCAGCGGAACTAGCGGCATTGTATCCGGCCGCCGACGGACGGCCCTGAAAGTAAGTATCCTGCGTAAAAGACTGACCGATCAGGGCCGCCCCTACGACTTTGCCTTTATGCTCGACCCAGGCTACATTACCCTTGGTCGGACTCAGTTGGGCAATGCCCCAAACGAGGGCGGGATAGACAATACAGAAAAAGAGAATCGTAAGTATGGTCAGCTTAAGGGCTGGAAAAAGATGAGATTTCATGGTTTTACTTTTATAATGATCCATTTAATAAATACTAGGGCTTCCCGTATTGCAGAGTCACTGTTTCGTCCCGCAAACACGGCTGGTTATTTAGTCCGTATCGCGAACGCCGCTCACTTCCTCTTGCTCTAGGCCACCGCATTGCCGAGGAAGTAGGCGACTTATCGCGATAGGACGGGGTGCGGTTTTATTGCGTCCATGCAGAAATCGGCTAATTCCAAACAACAACTATCAATAAATGCTCGAAGATGCTCACGGGCTAGTCATTGGCTGTCTCTAAAGGATGAAGTTCGGCTAGGTAAATCGCTTGCCCGCTTGCCTCCCCAACCATCGACTCAACTTCTATTAAAAGAACAGTGATACGCCCAGATCTATCAGTTTAATGCCGATGAAGGGGATGACCACCCCGCCCAGACCGTAAATAAACAGGTTGCGGCGAAGCAGAGCACTGGCCCCGATGGGTTTGTACGCTACGCCTTTCAGAGCTAACGGAATCAGCATAGGAATGATGATGGCGTTGAAAATAACCGCCGAAAGAATGGCCGATTCAGGACTGTGTAGCCGCATAATATTCAAACTTTGCAAGCCCGGAATACTGACAATAAACAGAGCCGGCACAATGGCGAAATACTTGGCGACGTCGTTAGCGATCGAAAAGGTCGTGAGGGTACCGCGAGTCATCAGCAACTGTTTCCCGATTTCCACGATCTCAATGAGTTTTGTTGGATCATTGTCCAGATCAACCATGTTTCCGGCCTCTTTGGCGGCCTGCGTACCTGAGTTCATGGCTACGCCTACATCAGCCTGAGCCAGAGCCGGGGCGTCGTTGGTACCGTCACCCATCATGGCGACGAGCTTGCCGTTCGCCTGCTCGGTCCGGATGTACTGCATTTTATCTTCGGGCTTGGCCTCGGCAATGAAGTCATCCACCCCCGCTTTCTTGGCAATGTACTCTGCCGTCAGGGGGTTGTCACCCGTTACCATCACGGTTTTGACACCCATTTTCCGTAAGCGTTCGAAACGTTCCTGCATACCGGGCTTGATGATGTCCTGCAATTCAATCACACCCTGTACCTCATCATTCTGAGCGACTACCAGCGGTGTACCCCCGTTTTGCGAGATCGCTTTCACCCGATCCGCAATCTCCGCCGGTACCGTGTTTCCCTGCCGAATTACCTGATTACGGATGGAATCCTGTGCTCCTTTGCGAATTCGAATGCCCGAAGGAAGATTAACGCCCGAGGAACGGGTTTCTGCCGTAAAGCGAATCAGTTCAACCCCAGCGGGTAAACTCGCCTTGATTCCCTGCTGCTGGGCCAGCTCCACGATGGATTTCCCTTCCGGCGTTTCGTCGGACAGTGAAGACAAAAGGGCAGTTTCCACGAAATCATTTTCCGCTACTCCATTCGCGGGCCAGAAGTGCGTTGCCCGACGATTGCCCAGCGTAATCGTACCCGTTTTATCGAGCAGGAGCGTATCGACGTCGCCGGCGGTTTCCACGGCTTTTCCTGATTTGGTAATCACGTTCGCCCGTAGGGCCCGATCCATACCGGCAATACCAATGGCTGAAAGCAAACCACCAATCGTGGTCGGAATCAGACAAACGAAGAGCGAAATGAACGCCGCGATGGGAATGGGTGTATTCGCGTAATCGGCAAACGGCTTCAGCGTAATACACACAATGACGAAGACCAGCGTAAAACCCGCCAGCAGAATGGTCAGGGCAATTTCGTTCGGGGTCTTCTGGCGGGAAGCCCCTTCGACCAGGGCGATCATTTTATCCAGAAAACTCTCGCCGGGTTCGGTCGTGACCAGTACTTTGATCTGATCGGAAAGCACTTTGGTACCCCCCGTGACGCTCGAACGGTCGCCACCCGCTTCCCGGATTACCGGGGCCGATTCGCCCGTAATGGCCGACTCGTCGATGGTAGCAATCCCTTCAATGATTTCGCCGTCGGAAGGAATGATGTCTCCCGTTTCGCAGAGAAAAACGTCTCCTTTGCGGAGTTGCGAAGACGGTACGGTTTTGATCTCCCCGACATACATTTCACCGATGGGTTGTACCAGTCGGGCGGGTGTTTCTTCGCGGGTTTTGCGTAAGCTATCGGCCTGAGCTTTGCCACGGGCTTCGGCCAGAGCTTCGGCGAAGTTGGCAAAAAGCAGGGTCAGCAACAGCACGATGAAAACAATCAGGTTATAGGCCAGCGAACCCTGGCTCTGATCGCCCGTCGCGGCGATGTACACCGTAACGAGCAACATAACGATTGTACCCAGCTCCACGGTAAACATCACCGGGTTACGAAATTGGCTACGGGGATTCAGCTTCACAAAAGCTTCCCGAATGGCCGTCTGCACCAACGCAGGTTCAAACAGCCGGGTGGATTTAGTACTCATGGATTCGTCTTCAGTTTTTAGTTTTCAGTTGTCAGTTCAGCAGGCATTCACTGAAAACGGACAACCGAAAACAGATAACTATTACATGGAGAAGTATTCAGCCAGCGGTCCCAGGGCCAGGGCTGGGAAGAAAGCCAGAGCGGCAAGGATGACGATGACCGCAAAGACCATGATGCCAAACGTGCCCGTGTCAGTACGTAGCGTACCCGCCGACTCCGGAATGTATTTCTTCGAAGCCAGTAGACCTGCAATGGCGATTGGACCAATAATGGGCAGGAAGCGACTAAAGATCAGACAGATACCCGTAGTGATATTCCAGAACGGATTATTATCGCCTAGCCCTTCAAAACCGGAACCGTTGTTGGCCGACGAAGACGTGTATTCGTACAGCATCTCCGAGAATCCGTGAAAACCGGGATTATTCAGCCAGGCTGTCGCCGTGTTGGGTTGACCTTCGGCGTTGACATACCACCACCCCATGTTCACGTCACCCGCCGCCAGATAGCTCGCAATCGCTGTACCGGCCATAATGAGCAAGGGGTGTAGAAGGGCTACAATCATGGCAATTTTCATTTCCCGGCCTTCGACTTTCTTGCCCATAAATTCGGGTGTACGGCCTACCATCAAACCCGAAATGAATACTGCGAGAATAATGAAGATGTAAAAGTTGAGGATACCGACCCCGCAACCGCCGTAGAAGGCATTGGTCATCATACTCAGCAGCTCAGCCATGCCGGATAAGGGCATGGTACTGTCGTGCATGGCGTTGACGGAACCCGTAGATATGACGGTCGTGATAATGCTCCAGTACGCCGAGGCGACCGAGCCAAAACGCACTTCCTTGCCTTCCATGCTGCCGCCAAGCTGGCTGATGCCCAACTGAGCGATGGCGGGGTTTCCCTGTACTTCACTCCATACCGCCGGAGCCAGTAAGGCCAGAAAACCGACGGTCATCACGCCGAATACCATGTAGCTGAATTTCCGGTTACGGATGTAGTAACCCAGGGCAAAAATCATCCCCAGCGGAATGATCGTTTGAGCGAGCAATTCCACGATCATCGTGAAATAACTGGGGTTTTCGAGTGGGTGAGCGGAGTTCACTCCGAAATAACCACCCCCATTCGTACCGATGTGTTTGATGGCGATCATGGCCGCCGCCGGTCCCTGTGACACCTGTACGCTATCGCCCTGCATGGATACGTACGAAGCCTTGCCTTCCAGATTCATTGGTGTACCGTTGAAGACCAACGTCACAGCGACGATCAGCGAGAGGGGAAGCAATACGCGGGTACAGGATTTCAGAAAGAAATCGTAGAAGTTGCCAAGCTGCGTGGTCTGTTTATCGCGGATGGCTTTAAACACAATCAAGGCCGCGGCCATTCCCGTACCGGCGGATACGAACTGCAGGAAATTCAGACAGAAAATCTGCGTAAAGTACGAAACACCCGTTTCTCCGGAGTAGTGTTGGAGGTTACAGTTAACGAGGAAGCTAATGGCCGTATTAAATGCCAGATCGGGCGTCATGTCGGGGTTGCCGTCGGGATTCCAGGGTAGCCAGCTTTGATTCGTCAGGACGAACATCGCCCAGATGAACCAGACGAGGTTGATCGTCAGTAACGCTTTCAGGTGCTCTTTCCAGGTCATTTCCCGGAGGGTATCAATACCAGAAATCCGCAGAAACAACCGTTCGAGGGGACCCAGTACCGGATCAAGCAAAGTCCGCTCTCCGGCGTAAACGCGGGCCATATAGCGGCCCAGGGGTATCGAAAGGGCAATCGTGATTCCGAAAATCAGAGCGATGCCCAGTAGTTCAGTAGTCATACGTTAAAAATTTTCGGGCTTGAGCAGTACGTAAACCATGTACGCGAAAACCAGAAGGGCTAAAACAAAGAGAGCGAGAAACATGGCTTTCAGATTTTTTCGAAAAAGTCGACGGATTTGAAAAAGAGCCAGAAGCACACCAGCCCAAGCAGTAACCAGAGAATCGTGAATAGCATGAGGAAGAAATGTTAGTCTGTTCTCAACTATTCAAGGCGTATGCCAGAGAGTGGTTGTTGGTTATTAGTTGTTGGTTGTTAGGGTGTTACGGATAATATGAATTGATGGGAAATGAAAAACCCTTCCAAAATGGAAGGGTCGTTTTTTCATTTTGGAAGGGTAAAAGGATGGCTGGTCGGAGAATATTCCTGGGAACTGGTTAGACGGTTGGAATGGCTTCGGTGACCAGGGGGTTTCCTGCCTGATCGTAATACACGACGGTCAGGTCGAGCATATGGGTCGTCCATTTTTCTACACCCGCCTGAGCCGCCTGCTGACAAAAGGTAAGGTAATCCGTTTGGCCCTGCTGGTGAATAAGCAGAGCGTGTTTAAGCAGTTCGATGGAAGGTACTTCGGCAATGGGCAGAGCTGGATAGTGGGCTTCACTGGACAGCTGAAATCCGTTAGCACCTGTATATACGGCCCGGCCGTCGGCGACGTATAAGTCATAGTAATCTACACCGAGGGCTTTGAGTTTCTGTACATACTGCGGGAAGTCGGCTCCGCTTTTGACGTTGGAATGAATCTGGTGAATTTGATCTAGGGTGAACATAGGCTATCGAATGGTGAGAGCACAAAGATTCTCCTTGGCATTGGGCTAGGATTGTAAAAAATCGTTTTTTGAGCGAGCTCGGAAAAATTGCTCCGGGGTATAGCCACTGAAGCGTTTAAAATCTTTAATGAAGTGAGCCTGATCGTAGTAGCCCGCCAGATAGCCTAATTCCGCCGCGTCTTTGACTAGTGGATACTGCTCCAAAAGAGATCGAAAACGTACAATCGTGGCAAATTTCTTAGGCGAAGCTCCTACGACCTGGCGAAAACGTTTTTCAAAGGTACTGGGGCTACTGTTCAGTGAGTCGGCCAGATCCAGCATGCGTATCTGTCCTTTGGATTGATAAATCCGGTGTACCGCCGCTTCTACCAGTCGATCCGGTGGGAATAACTGAAGCGGCTCGAACAGAAAATGTTCTACTACGGAAATACGTTGCTCGTCGGTGCTGGCCTGCGTGAGTGTCTCGCCTAGCTCTTCCAGCGTGGAGGGAGGGAAGAAATGGTCGAGGGATAGGCTTTCCAGAAACAGCTCGTGTACCGGTTGCCGAAAAAAATGAGCCGCTCCGGTTTCGGTAAAGTATACCAATACACTGGCGGTATTCGCCGTATTTTTAAAGGTACGAACGGAATCCTGCAGACCCGTTACCCCAAAGGTAGATAAGCATATTTCCTGTGAATCTATTAAATAAGATAATCGCCCAGCGTACTGAAATCCTATGACCAATGAGGTGCTCGGAAAAACGGGATACGTCTGCTCAACGTCACTTTCCGAAATGGCCAGGTGCCGGATGTATGGTCTGAGTGCGAGACTGGGAAGGTATAAGTCAAATCGCATAGGCTGAAGAATTTCTTAAAGATAAAGAGGAAAGGCTTACGCTGCTATCGGAATCCATACTGTCGCAATCGTCCCTTTCAAAGACGCATTTAACCCCCGCTTGCGAGCAATTCATCCGCGTACTTTGTCAAAAAAACAGAAGCATGCGAAAGCTGAAATTACAGGTACAAATGACCCTCGATGGTTACATCGCCGGACCCAACGGTGAAATGGAATGGATGACCTGCCCCTGGACTCCAGATCTGGAAGCCTACGTAGGCGAGATTACCGAACCCGTCGATACCATTCTTTTGGGCCGAAAACTCGCCGAAGGATTCATTCCTTACTGGGCCTCGGTAGCGGCTCAGGCGGATCACCCGGAAGCGGAAGCCGGACAAAAGTTTACGGAAACACCCAAAGTAGTTTTTAGCCGGACCCTAGCTGAATCAGCCTGGGAAAATACGGTACTGGCTCAGGATTTAACTCGGGAAATCAATCAGTTGAAACAACAGACGGGCGGCGATCTCATCGCGTACGGCGGAGCTACGTTTGTATCCTCTCTGATTCAGCACGGCCTGATCGACGAATACCATTTGCTAATTAATCCGGTAGCGATTGGACAGGGAATGCCCATTTTTCAGGAGCTTATGCAGTACCAACCGTTGACTCTGGTTCAAACCCGAGCGTTTGCGTGTGGCATTGTCCTGGTGCAGTATGTGAATAAACGGGAAGGTTAAGGGGAAAAAGTTTCAGTACTGAAGTTTCGAACCTAACCTTGAAACCTAGCAACGAATCTTTTGGATGTCTTCTAGTAACGAGTAGTCGCTGGCTTAACGTTTAGTAGCCATAATCGTAAGACCTTCTAGCTGTGGGGAAGTAGCATCTTTGATCTGATAGTTGGGGGGTAACGCAAGCCACCCTAAGGATTGAAGGCTTTTCTTCTGATAGAGCGTATCATTCTGAATTTTACCCTGGTAGTCCTCATCCGTTCGATAGGCAGCTGACCATTTATAACCGCTACGGGTCTTTTCTAAACCATGGAAATTTTCTGCTACCGTCTGACCCAGATTTCCTGGCCGATTGACGGTTGTTATTAAACTAATCGAATCGGTTTTAGTACGATACGGTTCAATATAGAATGCTCCGGCTTCGATTTTATTAATGCTTGGTCTGTAGTAAAGCGTGTCGCCATTGAACACGTACAATTGTACATCATATATACCCATGGGTAAAGCTTCTATGCCCTCAAAGGGATCTGAACTGGATTTACAACTCCATACGCTGACGATTCCTAACAAACATAAAATAAGCTTTTTCATACCGTGGGAGTTTTGTGAAAAGTACTTTTCTGTTTTATAGATAGTAGTTTGTCAAGCGTTACTGTTTCCCATACTTTTTCAGCAATTGCAAGGTATGCGTTAACGCTTTCGTATCCCCCCACTCCTCATGACCGGGAACGACCACTTGTGCCGTACCAAATTCGTTCATCAGTCGTTTCATGGAGTTGCCCCATTCCTTCAGATTCGCATCGGCTACGTTGCCCATACCAAATGCCGCCACACTTTTAACAAAACAACCGCCATGCAGGATTTTCTGCCTGGGAAGCCAGACTACTATATTATCACGAGTATGGCCTTCGCCGGGAAAATAACAGCGAATGGGTACCCCGCCGATGGTAAACGTGGTATCATTGGGAAGAAGGCCTTCCGGTGATTCATAGCCTGCCTGTACGGATTGCTGAGCCGTCAGCGGCGTACTTACCACCCGTACGCCCGCTTTTCGAAGTTCGCTGATTCCGCCTACCCGATCGTCGTGCGAATGGGTCACGATACAAAGCCGAACGGGTTGGTGTAAGTGTTCGTCTACCCACTGGAGCAGTTGGCGGGTATTCTCCGTATCGTCTTTTGTATCCCAGCCCGTGTCTACTAGTACTACGCCTTCTTTGGTGTTAATAATGAGTCCATTGGAAGGAACGGCTGTATTCTGATACATTCCATAGGTCACATGCACATATACCCCTTCTTTCAACGGCGTCACGTTGAGCGGCGGCTTCTGTAGCGTTTGGGCGTACAGGGAATTCGAAAGAAGGCAGACAAGAAAGAGTAGGAGTCGCATCGAATGGTTTAACTAGGATAAAATCATGGGTTTAAGCACGGACTAGGGAAAATTGGCAGCTCATCCCTTATTGTCCCAACTGATATTCTTCAATTTTACGATACAGCGTTGTGAGGCCAATGCCGAGTAGACGAGCGGCTTCCGTTTTATTACCCTGCGTGTGCTGGAGTACCTTACGAATGTGACGTTGCTCAACGGCGGAAAGCTCGAAAGAATCCAGCGTGGTACTTTCCCGGAATGGCAGACTATCGGCTCGTAAAATACCATCCTCGGTCAG
This sequence comes from Siphonobacter sp., assembly GCF_048595215.1. Lineage (NCBI taxonomy): Bacteria > Pseudomonadati > Bacteroidota > Cytophagia > Cytophagales > Cytophagaceae > Siphonobacter > Siphonobacter sp. The sequence goes on along the minus strand of NZ_JBMDWJ010000371.1, from coordinate 1,398 downwards.
AATCAAAGCCCGTTCGATGACGTTGCGTAGTTCGCGGATATTACCTGGCCAGGCGTGCTGACTCAGTTGCTGCAAAAAGGCGGGGTCGATGTTCCGGAACGGAATGCGGAGTCGTTCGGAAAGCGTACGAGCCAGCCCTTGAGCCAGTAAGGGCAAATCGTCGAGACGTTCGCGTAAGGACGGAAGTTCAATCTGAAAGACGGACAAGCGGTAGTATAAATCAGCTCTAAAATGCCCTTCCTGGCTTTCCTTCAATAAATCACGATTCGTCGCGGCGATAATGCGTACGTTTACCTGCGTCGGTTTCGTATCACCCACGCGGATGAACTCCTGACTTTCGAGTACGCGAAGTAATTTGGCCTGTAGATCCAGCGATAATTCACCAATTTCATCCAGAAAAAGCGTACCATGATTGGCTTCTTCAAACAAGCCCTTTTTGTCTTTCAAGGCTCCCGTAAAGGCTCCGGCCCGGTGACCAAATAGCTCGCTTTCCAGCAATTCACGGGAGAACGCTCCGCAGTTGATGGCCAGAAAGGTTTTGGCCCGACGATTACTTTCCCGGTGGATCGCCTGGGAAAAAAGCTCCTTGCCCGTACCCGTTTCTCCGATCAACAACACCGTTGTGTCGGTATGAGCGACTTTCCGAGCCAGATCTTTGGCCCGAAGAATGGCGGGCGATTGTCCCTGAATTTGATCCAGTGCGTACAGGTTGCCAGCAACCTGTTGTTCCAGTTCTCGAATACGAAATTGTAAGCGGGCTTTTTCGGCGGCCTTGGCTACCAGTGTCATGATTTTGTCATTGTCATCCCCTTTCACCAGATAGTCAAAAGCCCCGTTTTTCATGGCCGTCACACTATCCGGAATGGTACCGTAAGCCGTCAGTAGCAATACTTCCATACAAGGATAGCGTTGCTTAATTTTCTGTACCGTATCCACACCGTTGCCGTCGGGCAGACGAACGTCCATGAGCACTACTTCAATGTCACTGTTTTCTTCGAGTACCTTTCACCCGGACCGGATGTTCTCGGCTTCCAGAACCTGATACTGTTCAAGCTTCAGCAGGCGGGCTAGCAAACTGCGTAAGCGGGTTTCATCGTCAATGATGAGAATTTTATTTTCCATGAACGGAAGACGTATAAGCGGCTGGAAAGATACAGGGTTCGACGATAGTCCTGGTGTAGACTGGCAATAAAATGCGAGTAAACACACAAAATCCCGAGTCTCTTCAGACCCGGGATTTTTGTTTTTACTCAAAACCTTATGACTTATTTAGCCTGCTCTTGTTGCGGGGTCAGGAGCTGGAAGAACTCATCCAGACGGGGGGTCAAGATGATCTCCGTTCTGCGGTTGACCTTGCGTCCCGCCGAGCTCTTGTTGGAATCCTTGGGCTCGTACTCA
>NZ_JBMDWJ010000370.1:0-9556 GCF_048595215.1 Siphonobacter sp. | reverse complement strand
GAGGGATGACGTCCGTATTGGGGAAGTCATGATGCAGGTTGGTTTTGAAAGTCCTAAATACTTCCGTAAAGCCTTTCATCAACTCTATGGCATGTCTCCCTTAGAATACGCTAAACTTCATCGGTTACAGGCTCCCAATGAAGAATTTGAAGATGCGTAGTAGGAGCTGTAGTTTGTTCACCTTCGCTTCACTTAAGAATGGCCAAGAAAATAAAATAGTTTGCGAAAATTCACTTAAGTGAATTTTCGCTATTTCCTTCTTTCAGAAGTTTGCAGAAACAATCAACGATATGCGACTTTCAAATTTAGGGATTTTTCACACCGCCATTGGTGTCATCGCCATTCTTTCCGCACTTCTATCCTTCGCCCGATACGGGAAAATTAATTTAACGAAGGCAACCGGTAAAATCTATTTGTACAGTACCATCATTACTTCATTAACAGCGTTAGGAATTTCTAAAAACGGAGGATTTAATGCGGGGCATGTTTTTTCAATCTTTATTTTTATTTTAGTTCTGATATCTTTTGTTATTTCTCTTAAGAAGCAAGGGAATACTAAAGCTCGTTACTTCGAAAATTTCCTTTTATCCGTCAGCTTTTTTCTATCACTTGTTCCTACCGTCAATGAGACCTTTACGCGTGTCCCGATTGGACATCCCTGGGCTAAAAACGTTACGGATCCGGTGATTGCTAAAACATTACTTTTCCTGTTCATACTATTTATCGCTGGTTCGATTTATCAGTTCATTAAGCAACGGAAAATCAATAGAACGCTCCCCTAATTGATTTGCTAAAAAAGAAGCGTGAAAGAAAGCATAAAGTATGAGATTCCATGTTTCTTTACAAAGGAAAAGAACTAACGCTGACAGACACACCTGTTCGCCTCAGTTACAGAGCATTAGAACGACGGCTTCTCAATGAAGATGCTTATCTTGCTAAGAGTCTTCTTTTCTGAACTAAGAAAATGAACATAGAGCCATCCAAGTTTTTACACGCTATACTCGCCCCCTTTTCAGGGCTAACGGAAGAAGATCTATCCGTTAGCCTTCCTTTGTGGCGAAAGCGACACTTACGTAAAGGAGATTTTTACAATATGCAAAATATTGTATGTCAGGATTTAGGGATTGTCATAAAGGGCATTTTTAGAGTCTACTATTGTAATCCTAGTACGCATGAAGAGAAAAATATGTTCTTCTTTTCAGAAGAACAATTCATTGTTTCTTTCCGCAGTTTCCTTTACCAATGTCCTTGTGTCTATTACATTGAAGCCTTGGAAGACGCAGAGGTTTTGTACTTATCTTACCAAGATTTACAGAATTTATACCAGAACCATAAATCTTGGGAACGTTTCGGTAGAAGGTTGGCGGAGCACTTTTTTCATCAAGCACAAGGGCGAACAGAAGATCTCTTATTGTTTAATAATGAAAAACGTTATCTCAATTTAATAAACGAGCATCCCACGATTGTAGAACGAATAGCCGCTTATCATATCGCTTCTTATTTAGGAATTAAAAATCAATCCCTGAGCCGAATCAAAAAACGAATACAGGATGCTGTTAAATCCTGATTCCTAATGATTTTATTTTTCAGTTATTACTATTTTCCTTACCATCTTAAGATCACGCTTAGTCGTTTAAACATTCATATTGATTCAACAATGGTTATCTTATTAGTATATAGGATAACCATTTCTCTATTGTTCTGCTGATTTAGGTATTGTACGCGTATAGTTTCAATCTTGTTAACTAATGTGTTTGGCCTGTAATAAATCCCTCTTTCTGAATGTACAGAGAGGGTACTCGGTATAGGGATTGATCTAAGCAGCTACTCTAAGAAACGTTTAGCATCAGATTTGGTAGATCCTTATTTTTGAACTTAATCCATATGTAAGGCTGATCACAGCCAGTAAAACTAAGGATGAGGTATAAATAGCCTTTTTCCAGGACTAAGCTTTGACCGTTAGCTCCCAACGACCCCTCTGGGCCGATAACATAGATTCCGTAAAATAGACTCATCACCGACCGATCATTCCACGGTTTGTTCAACTGTAGGCAATTCGTATGCAGTAGCGAAAAGCTAATCTTCAATCCTTTTCAGTACATAACTAACTGACTACTAGTATATTTTACTCCTTGGCTTCCTTTGCGTGGATCTATCCCAATCATTTAAAACCCGATTTGTTAAAATTAAAATCCTTTTTGTACAATTCAATCATTTTATTAAACTATACATTTGTAACAGTCAATTACCTTTATCAAAAGCGATATACGCTTGCCTAAGCATTAATCTATGAATCGCAGAGCCCTAATTAAGAGTACGCTTGGTTTACTACCCACGCTAGCCCTTTCCAATCCCCTGCTGGCCGAATTAGCCAGAACCAAGAAAGGCCCATTCTTACCGACCTGGCAATCCCTGGAGCAGTTCCAGACACCCACCTGGTTCAAGGATGCTAAGTTTGGCATGTGGGCTCACTGGGGCCCCCAGTGCCAGCCCGAAGCTGGCGACTGGTACGCCCGGGGCATGTATCAGGAAGGCAGCCATCAGTACAAATATCACCTCAACAAGTACGGACACCCTTCTAAATTTGGCTTCAAGGACGTTATCCATGAGTGGAAAGCCGAACGCTGGGACCCCGAGGAGCTGGTGGCCTTCTACAAGCAGGCCGGTGCCCAGTACTTCATGGCCATGGCCAATCACCATGATAACCTGGACCTGTACAACAGCAAATACCAGTCCTGGAACTCCACCAAGGTGGGTCCTAAAAAAGACATCATCGGCGGCTGGGAAAAAGCCGCTCGCCGCCAGGGCCTACCCTTTGGCGTCAGCGTGCACGCGGCTCACACCTGGAGCTGGATGGAAACGGCTCAGCGGAGCGATAAACAAGGACCTTTGAAGGGCGTTCCCTACGATGGTAAGGTGACCAAAGCCGACGGCAAAGGAAAGTGGTGGCAGGGGCTGGATCCCCAAGAACTCTACGCTCAGAATCACCCTTTGAGCAAAAACAGTGAAGACGATGGCATGATTCACAGCCAGTGGAACTGGGGCAATGGGGTAGCCAAACCCACCCAAGCCTACTGCGACAAGTTTTTAAAGCGAACCCTCGATCTCATTGATCAGTACAATCCGAAGTTCATCTACTTTGATGATACGGCCCTGCCGCTGTGGCCCATCGACGATGCTGGTCTAAAGATCGCGGCTCACCTGTATAACAAGAATATAGACAAACAGGGCAATCAACAAGCGGTGGTGTTTGGCAAAGTGCTCGATGAGCAGCAGCGAAAATGCATGATCTGGGACATCGAACGGGGCCAGAGCAACGCCATCGAACCCCTGCCCTGGCAAACGGATACCTGCATCGGGGACTGGCACTATAACCGGGCCGTCTACGATCGCAAGGGCTACAAGTCAGCCAAGACGGTGATTCACACCTTAGTGGATGTGGTGAGCAAGAATGGCAATTTGATGTTAAATATTCCGGTGCGGGGAGATGGCAGCATTGATGAGCAGGAGCGGGCGGTCGTGAGCGAGATTGGATCCTGGATGAAAGTGAACAGTGAGGCCATCTACGGTACTCGTCCCTGGAAGGTATTTGGAGAAGGTCCGGCCCAGGAAGGGGCGGCTCCGCTGTCGGCTCAGGGTTTCAACGAAGGAAAAGGCAAGGCTTTCACCGGGGCGGACATTCGGTTTACGAGCAAGGGAGAGGCCTTGTATGCTACGGTGATGGGCTGGCCCGAGGGAGGCAAAGTAGTAATCAAGTCGCTGTCCAGTGAGAAGGGTTTACACCCGACTCCCGTACGCCGCGTGTCGCTGTTGGGCGGTTCTGATTCGCTGTCGTTTGAGCAGACGAGTCAGGGTCTGGTAGTGCAACTACCCCAACAGCAACCTACGCTGCCCTATGCTAACGCTTTGAAAATCGTTTAGATCCGAGTATGAAAAAATTCTGCTTTGCTCTGGATTTAAAGGATGATCCTGAGCTTATCCATCAGTACGAAACGTATCATAAGCCCGAAAATGCCTGGCCCGAGGTCACGCAAGGTATGCTGGATAGTGGCATAAAAAATATGGAAATCTATCGCACTGGAAACCGACTTTTCATGATTATGGAAACCAGCGATGATTTTGATTTCCGCCTGAAAGAGCAAATGGATCGCAGCAATGCCAAAGTGATGGAGTGGGAATCACTCATGTCGCAATTCCAGCTACCGCTCAGTTGGTCTGCTGAAAACGAAAAATGGGCACCAATGGCTCGCATCTTTACCTTAATCCCCGCTTAACCTTTACCAATGCCTAGGCTGGATTTTGCCTTTTCATATTTTCACGTATATTAAGTATCGTTATTTTAGTTTAGTCTCATTTGGTCACCGCTTATCCTTGATTGTACAATCAGGGGTAAGCGGTAACCAAGTGAACACCTTTCTTACTGATTTTCATTTCCTTCCCCTTGAAGTGTACTTAGTTTGAGATTACTGATACTTACCACGCTAAGCCTATGAAAAATACCCTCTGATCCTTGGATCAAATTCCGTTTCCACATACGCAATACAGCTCTTTAGCCGGGGCTGGCTCAAACCTTTATTTTCTTTAATACAATTTACTATGAAAACCTCATTTTTACCTCCTCCGCAAAGGATGCTCCAGCGAGCAATCCTACTTGGTTTTATTTGTGCGGCGGGTTCTTCGCAGGCAGAATCAACCCCAACATTACCCTTTCCAAAGCGTTCACTAGCAAGCTCATCCATTACGCTAGGCCAGAGAACCTTAGCTCCTACTTTCATCCTCACGGGTAAGATTAAGGATGAAAAAGGAGCTGTAGTGCCCGGAGCAACGATTCGACTAGAGGAAAATGCAAACGTCGGTACAACCTCTGATGGGGATGGAAAATTTTCTCTGAATATTCCCGGCACTACGGGTACGCTACTTATTTCTTCGGTGGGGTACGTCAGTCAGAGTATTGCCGTTAGTTCAAGTAAAACGTCAGTAGATATCGTCCTTCAAACCGATAGCAAAGCCCTTACTGAAGTTGTAGTAGTAGGCTATGGTACGCAGAAAAAAGTGAACTTAACGGGTTCGGTTTCCAGTATTTCCACCAAAGAAATCGAAAACCGTCCCATTACGCAGGCCTCTCAGGCCTTAGCGGGCTTGGTAACGGGTGTAGTGGTTTCCCAGGGGTCGGGTCAGCCCAGTAATGATGGAGCGGGTATCACCATCCGGGGGATTGGCTCGTACGGGGCCGGTGGAGGCCCCCTGATTCTTGTCGATGGGTTGGCTACTTCGATCAATGACGTAGACCCCAACAACATCAAAAGTATTTCGGTGCTTAAAGATGCGGCTTCCGCGTCCATTTACGGGAGTCGGGCGGCGAATGGAGTAATCCTGATTGAAACCAAGCGGGGGCAGAGTGGTAAACTTCAAGTAACCTATAATAATTACCTGGGCTGGCAAAAGCCCACCGCCCTGCCCGAATTCGTGGATTCCTGGGAATACGCCAAGCTCAGAAACGAAGCAAACGTCAATTCCGGTCAGACGCCCTCCTACACAGACGCTCAAATTGAAACTTTCCGAAATCAGTCGGATCCGGATAACTATCCCAACGTGCCGCATTTCAAAAACCTGCTGACTTCGGGCAGTGGTTTTCAAATGGCCCACTCGCTGAATTTTTCGGGTGGTACGGAACGGAGTCGCAATTTGTTTTCCGCCAGTTACTTATCTCAGGACGGTATTGTGGCTAAAAACGGCTACACTCGCTACAATTTCCTCTTCAACAACGACAGTCAGCTCAGTGATAAGCTGACGCTAAAAGTAAGTTTGCAGGGCTATACTGCTGAAAATCATTCGCCTAACTCAAACGGGGGTGGGATGAATAGCATCATCAATTTTGCCGTTCGTCAGGGACCTATCTACGCGGGACGCAAATCCGATGGCACCTATGGCTACCAGGATAACTATAGCCCCGAAGCCTGGTTATCGAGTAACTCTTTTTACAAAGGCACGAACAAATACTTTTTAGGCGGGGCTGAAATGAACTGGAACATCCTGCCCGGTTTAAATCTAAGCGGGAAAATTGGTTACAACTTCTGGAGTAGTTATAATAAAGAATATGCTTCTGATTTTCAGTTCGATGCCAACAAATACGTGGGTCCCAATACCCTCAACGTCTACTCCGGCCAGGGTACGCAGGTAACCTTGCAATCTTTGCTATCTTATGCTAAAGTTATTCAGGACCATTCCTTTACGGTGTTGGCGGGGGTATCGCAGGAAGAATACAATGACTCGTATATCTCTGGATTCCGTAAGGACTTTCCTACCTCGTTACTCTACGAACTCAATGCGGGTTCGGCCACGGGGATGAGTTCTTCGGGTTCGGCCTCTTCCTGGGGTATTCGATCAGTTTTTGGCCGACTCAACTACTCGTTTAAAGACCGGTATCTACTGGAGGCCAACTTGAGAGCCGATGGTACCTCCCGCTTCCCCGCCAAAGGTCGCTGGGGCGTTTTTCCCTCCTTTTCGGCCGGATGGCGAATCTCGGAAGAGGAATTTCTTAACTCAGCTACCTGGCTGGATAACCTGAAACTGCGGGCTTCCTGGGGAGTATTAGGCAACCAGAATGTGGGTACGTACCCCTACCAAAATCTGGTGAGTTTGGGTCAGAATTACTCCTTCGGCGGAGCCTTAGCTACCGGAGCCGCCACGACCCGGCTTAGCAATGGCGACATTACCTGGGAGGAAACGGCCATTTCTAATCTTGGCCTGGATATGAGTCTTTGGAAAGGAAAACTAAGCCTGGTACTCGACGTATTTGATAAGAAAACGACGGGTGTTCTGTATACCATTGCCACTTCTTCTACGCTAGGATTGGGTACTTCAGCGGTGAACATCGGCAGTGTAAAAAACAGTGGATTTGAAGCTCAATTGACGTACCGGGGTAAAAGTAACGGGCTGAACTGGGCCATTTCACCGAACTTCTCCTACATCAAAAACCGGATTACCGGCCTAGCCGATGGGTTGAAGCAAAATATCGGTAGCGGTTTGTTTGTCGGACAGCCCATCGGTGTTATTTATGGTTACGTAGCCGACGGGTTATTTACCAGTACGGATGAAATTAACACCTATCCTGCCCAACCCTACGCCGCTCAACCGGGCTTTGTTCGCTACAAAGACATCAGCGGACCTAATGGCGTTCCCGATGGAAAAGTGGATGCTACGTATGATCGCCAAGTTATCGGTACCACCGTTCCTAAGTATACGTTTGGCACTACCCTCTCCTTTGATTACAAGGGATTTGATTTCTCTGCGTTGATTCAAGGATTGGCGGGCTATCAAAAACAAATCGGTTCGTACTCGGCCTTTGCTTTCTACAACGGCGGACAAATCCAGCGGTGGCAGGTGGATAATCGCTGGACTACCGACAACCCCGATCCTAACGCGAAGTACCCCAAGCTGACGAGCCTTCAAATGGGCAGTGGAACGATCCAAACCTCTACCTACTGGAATCGGGATGGCAGCTTCGCTCGTTTGAAGAATCTTCAAATTGGGTACAGTATTCCTTCCGAAGTACTCCAAAAATGGAAGATCAGTCGGCTTCGTCTGTACTTCAGTGGACAAAATCTCCTCTCACTCAACAAGTTCTACAAAGGCTGGGATCCCGAGATGACCAATGCCACGGGCGATGGAAGTCAGTTCTATCCCATCACTAAAGTCTATACGTTTGGTATCAATCTAAACCTCTAGTGGTTCCTTTCAGACATGCAAATTCCTATGAAAAACATACCTTACCTGACGCTCAACCGAGTCGTTAAGACGACACTGTTGCTAGCCCTTACCACGTTTTTACCCAGTTGTAAAAAGGACTTTTTTGATAAGCAGCCCCTCGATGCGGTTTCGGATGCCACCTTCTGGAAAACCGAAAAAGATGCTAACCTGGCCTTGGTAGGTTGTTATAACTTCGGTTCCGGATGGGCTTCGGGCGACTTCTTCGGCGGCATGTCCATGATTTATTTGGACATGATGGCGGGTATGGGTTCTGAAAAAGAACTTATTCCCGATGCGGTGACCAATGGCACGTTAAACTCCACGTACTGGCTTACCTCTGCTTTCTGGAGCAACTCCTACGTAACCATTGCCCGTTGCAACAACTTCCTGGATCATATCAACGAAATTACGATCAATGAGGCGACGAAAGCCACGATGATTGCGGAAGTAAAAACGATCCGGGCGTACCTGTATTTAAATCTGGCTTTGTACTTCGGAGACGTTCCTTTACCTACGAAGTCACTGACGATTGCGGAAGCCAACAGCATCAAAAGAACCCCGAAAGCCGAAGTATGGGCCTTTGCCGAAAATGATCTAAAAAGCAGTGTGGCTAACCTTCCCTTTACGCGTCCGGCTAATGAACGCGGTCGGATTACCTCCGGTGCAGCGTTGGCTATTCTGGGCCGTTTGCAAATGGCCGAAAAAAAATGGAGCGATGCCGCCACCACTTACAAACAGATCATGGATAGTGGTGTCTACAGCGTGGATCAGGCCGGATTTGCTCAACTTTTCAGACAAACCGGAGAGAATAGTAAAGAGATCGTTTTTGCCCACGAGTACCTGGAAGATTTTCTGAGTACGGTCATGCTGCAATACCTCTACCCCGAGGCCTACGGCGGATGGCATCAGTTCTCGCCCTATAACGAGTTGGTACAATCCTACGAATGTACGGATGGCAAAACCGTGGAGGAGTCGCCGCTTTACAAATCAAACGACCCCTACGCCAATCGTGATCCGCGTCTGGATTACACCATCATGATTTCAGGACGTACCACGTTCAAAGGCATTACCTACGAAGCCAGCCCTACGTCTACGTCTCCGGATCGCATTACCCGGTATAACTGGAGTGGGTATTGTATCAATAAGTTCATGGACCCTACTTTTTCGGGAAGCCTGACCAATTACGGGGGTAACTTCCCGCTCATCCGGTATCCGGAAGTGTTGTTAAGTTACCTGGAATCAAAACTGGAAGCCGGAGAAGCCATTGATCAGGCCCTGCTCAATGCCACCATCAACCAGGTAAGAGGACGCAGTTCGGTAGCCATGCCCGCCGTTACTACCACCAATCCAGCCAGCCTGCGAACAATTATTCGTCGGGAACGGAAAGTGGAATTTGCCTTTGAAGGACTGCACTACTTTGATATTCAACGCTGGGGAACGGCAGCCGCGGAGCTTAATCGCCAATTCACGGGTATGAAACTGACCAATACGCCAGCCACCTATACCGCTTTTCCGGTAGATAATCAGGGTTTTTATCTGTACCAGAAACGAAATTTTGTGGCGGGAAGAAATGAGTTATGGCCCGTGCCTCAATCGGAAAGGGATATCAATCCAAACTTGACCCAAAACCCTGGATACTAACGAAACCCCTAGCCCCCTCAGAAGATGTATCCACTTTTGAGGGGGCTAAAAGCAAAATTTATCCCTTGTTAATAGGTTCTAGCCTTTAAAATAAAGTCTATGGTTTAAGCACTGGATAAGCAGCAGGTCTTCGACTACGAGTATACGTCTTTAAAATAAAGTCTAT
>NZ_JBMDWJ010000369.1:0-26471 GCF_048595215.1 Siphonobacter sp. | reverse complement strand
TCTGAATGCCACTTATGGTTTTCAGGTCGGCTCCTTTGATTACCTGCGAGGCAATGTTGGTTCGAACGTCCACAAAATCCGTTTTGCTGATGTACAGAGCCACTTCTTCAATGGCTTTGGCCGAGGCGTCGGTAATGATTTTTTCGATCGAAAACTGGGTCGAAACCTTCGACTCTCCGCCCGTGAAGGTGGCATTACGAATCATGTAATAGGGCAATACCTCCAGGTCCAGGGTCTGGCTGCCGCGTACCTGCACCGGAATGGTATCCGATTGGGTTTCGGCGTTGCGAATGGACTTGAACGGCCCCTGATACGAAGGAATCACCAGCTTGTAATTCCCATCGAACAATTGAGACGAGTACGAGCCGTTTTGATCGACCGTCACGTTAATGGGTCCTTTTTTGCCCCAACCGGGCTCCCAGAGTTCGAAGTTTACGTTGTTGTATTCAACGCCAATGGGTTCACCCTTATACACAATCCGGCCATTCAATACCGCAGTCGGCGGATCGTAATTATCAAATTTACAGGCCGTTAGCGAAGCTCCCAGCAGTAAAAAGAGAAGATATTTTTTCATCAGTCCGGTGCGTTTACTGGTTCGGGTTTTTCACAATTTTGGGGTTGTTGTTCCGGATGTCTTCGTTGATAAACGAGTAGTAATTACCCAGCCGGAAGCGGTGGGGGTTGGTTACGTTCGAAGGAATGATCTTCTTGAACACCCACTTACCATTCTGCTCGGTACCCGGAGCGTAGATTTTATACGGCCACAGTCCGAAAATGCGGGTGCTGGTTTCGGTAGCTACGCCGGGCTGGGTCGTGAGGTCGGTCGCGTTGCCATTCCAGACCACGTGAGCCAGCCGCCAGCGTTTCAGATCCCAGAAAATGTGGTTTTCAAACGCCAGCTCTACTTTACGTTCGTGCACGATGCGGTCGAAACTCAGATCAGCCGCAACCAGATCTTTGGTAAAACCGGCTCGTTTCCGAACCTGATTCAGGTACTCGGCAGCCTTGGCCGACTGCCCCAATTCGAAGGCAGCTTCGGCGGCGTTGAGCAGTACTTCGGCGTAACGGTAGCGAATCCACCAAACTTCACTCCGGGTGCCGAGTTGCCCGGATCCTACGGTCGGATCCTGGTACTTACGCACGTAAAAGCCCGTCTGAGCACTGTACTCCAGCCCGTCGATGGGACCGTCAAAACCAACCACCTGTTCTTCCGTCGTTTTGCCGGGCAGTACCTTGCGGGAGCCGAAATTGTCACCCGTAATGATGGAATTATTGGCCAGAATGTACCCGGCCCAAATGTCTACGGTTTTGCTTTTAAACTGGCTTCCCGGCAAAATCACGGTTCCGCCTAAACGAGCATCACGACCGGCAAATAATTCCAGCGGATTGGAGAAGTACCGATAGCCGCCGTTCGCATCGGTGTAGGCGTAGGGAGCAAAGGTGTTATCCAGTTTTTCGAAGGACTGAACCAGATTCAGCGAAGGATTCAGGCGACCACCCTGCTGTTCCTCGGCCACCGAACGCGGCTGATTACTGATCGTCCAGTCGACGGTTTTGCCACTTTTGAGTTTAAAATCCTTCACGAAAAGGACTTCGGCATTGTTGGATTTATCCGTAAACAAACTGGCAAAGTTGTCCTGCAAATCCGTCGGCTTTTTCAGATACAGCGAGTATTGACCCAAAGCAATGAGTTCCTCGGCTGCTTTCAGTGCCTTCTGGTAATAGCCCGCAGCTTTATCGGCAGCGATGCCCACTTCCCCACCCGGTAAGGAAACCTGCGGGGTATTAACGCCGTACTTGGCAATCGATCCGGCGTAGAGAGCCGCCCGGGCTTCGGTGGCCAGAGCCAGTCCTTTCGTAGCCCGTGATTTCACGTTAGCATCCGCCGGCAAATCATTTTTGATCGCCTCCATCTCCGCAATCACGAAGTCATAAATCTCGGATTCCTTCGCCCGGGCGTATTGCAGGTAGGTGGGATCACCACTGAAGTCATACGCCAGGGGTTCCAGAATCAGCGGTACGCCGCCCATGCGTTTCACTTCCTCGAAGTAAAACGAGGCTCGTAGGTACCGGGCTTCGGCCAGGAAACGTGTTTTGTCGCCAGCACTGAGTTGGGTCGCCTGTTCGCATTTCTGAATGAACAGGTTCATCTCCCGCAGGTAGCCGTAGTCCCAGTAGTTCCACCAGTCGTAGCTGTATTCCTGGTTTTTGTGCCGGTAGTATTCTCCGGAACTCGAAGCAAAGGCCTCGTCGAAGTTGGCGTACTCCACCCACCTTTCCGTGCTCTGCATGTCGGGATAACGATCGTACAAATCGACCAGTACCGTCAGAACGAGATTTGGGCTTTGCCAGACTTTATCGTTGGTGAGAATATTGGTCGGGTCTTTATCGAGAAACTTCTCATCGTTGCAGGACCAGCTCACCAGCATCAGGACCAGGCAACTGAGGTAATGCATTTTTTTCATAGTCAGGGTATTAGAGCGAGAGGTTCACCCCTACGTTGACGAATTTATTTTGGGGATAAGCCAGGCCGTTTTCTTCCGAGATCTCCGGATCAATGCCCGCCTTCCGCAGGTTATCGAGAGAGAAGAGGTTGTAGGTATTGAAGTACACCCGAGCCCGTTTCACTTTGATTTTTTCGAGCATTCGCTGCGGAATGGAATAGCCGAACTCCATCGTACGCATTCGGAGGTAGGTGACGTTGGTGAGCCAGAAATCCGACGAGCGGTTGTTGCTGTGGCCACCATCGTTGAAGCGTAAGGCCGGGAATTTACCGGCAATCCAGGCACTGTTGAGGTCATACGGATTTTCGCGGTGCCAGCGATCTTCGTAGAAATCTTTTAGCAAGGCCCCCGTATTCTGGAAGGGCCAACGCATCTCCCAGTTCCGGATTACGGAGTATCCCGAACCACCCGAGAAGTCGGCTGTAAAATCAAAGCCCTTCCACGCCAGTTGCAAATTGATGCCGAAATTGATCGTGGGGTTACTACCGGCTCCATTCCCGATTGGACGCTGGTCATAGTCGTTGATCATCCCGTCGCCGTTGGTATCCTCGTAGATCAGATCACCGGGTAGTAAGGTTTTGTTACCCTGACCGTCGATGTTCACGCCGTATTCGGCAATCTGATTCAGTGATTCAAACTGACCGATGACGTGATACCCCCAGTACAGGTCATTCCAGCGGTTTTCACCTGAATTGCGGTAATAATCCCAGGAATTGTTCCAGCGGGGTTTGTACGAACTCAGGAATTTCCGGCGGGAATACGACAGGTTTCCACCGATCGTAAAGTTCACCTGATTGATTTTGCTGGTGTAGAACAAGGAACCTTCGCCCCCCAGCTGAGCATCGCTGTTGACGTTTTCGTCGGGCAGGCCGTAGCCGAGTTCAGAAGGAACGAGTACGTCATATTTCCGGCCCCGTAAGCCGGAACGCTTCCGGTTAAAGTAGTCGAGCGAACCACTGAATTTGCCGTTCAGGATGGTGTAGTCCAGACCAAAGTCCAGAATTTTAGAGGTAAACCAGGAAATGTTCGTGATAGGTACCCCCCGGTCCCGCGAACCTTTAATGACTTTCCCATCAATAATGACCGTCGAGGAACCGTAGTTGTAACCAGATACGTAATCGAAATCACCGATGCCTACGTCATCATCCCCCAGTGCCCCGTACGATCCGCGAAGTTTCAGGTTGGTCAGTACGCGGTCACCCCCTACCCAATTCTTGAAGAAAGGCTCTTCGGTAATCCGCCATCCACCGGAAATCGAGGGAAAGAAACCCCAGCGTTTCGAGGGAGCAAACTTGTAGGAAGCATCCCGCCGCCCGGCCAGTTCCAGAAATAATTTGTTCTGGTAGTTGTAGTTCAGGCGTCCGATGTACCCGGCCCGGGCCGTCTGGATGTCGCTGTCGTTATAGGTGTCCATATCGGCGAATTGCAGCAAGGGCAGTTCGTTGGTTTGCGGGACGGAGTGCACCCATACGTCAATTTCGCGGCGGGAAATTCGCTCGGCCACAAACGTGGCGGCTAGGTTGTGTTTGCCGAAACTGTTCTGGTAATTGACCTGTCCCTGCACTACGTTTTCAAGCACTTTTCGCGTACCCCGCTCCCGCCAGGGGTTGGTACTGCCGCCCGTACGAACGTAGGTATCGGTGTCTTTGTAGTACGTATATGCATCGTACGTGTATTCGTGACCGTTCATTAAGCGATCCGCGAAATAGTACGAGTAGGTACCCTTGGCCGTCAGCCCTTTGATGGGCGAGCGGTATTCGCCCGTGAAGTTGGTTTGCAGCACCCGCCAGTCTTCCCGCCAGTAACCGGACTTATCCTTATTCAGCAAGCCCCAGTTCGTATCATTGTGGCCGATGTCGTTGAGGTACGCGGGATTATCGTTAGCAAAGGGACGTTCGGTCGGACGATTGCGAAACAACGCAAAACGAGGGCCCCAGTAATCGTCGCTGCCCGGCACGCCGGGGTTATCCCGCGTTTCAAGCCGACCGTTGATTTGTACACCGACTTTCAGGGAATTCGTAATCTGGGCGTCGATATTACTCTGAATATTGGTTCGTTTGAACGTAAACTCCCGACCCAGTACCGAGTTCTGAAACAGGTGCGTCGCCGAGATATAGTAATTGATCTTGTCAGAGCCACCCGTTGCGTTGATATTGATGTTGTACTGCGGAGCGTTCTTCTTGATGATGTAGTTGTGCCAGTCGAAACTCTTGTAACCCGTTTCAGTACCCTGTTGCCATTTGGCCAGTTCTTCCGGTGTGATGTCCGTACGACCGTATTGGTTCATTTCGCCGTCGGCCTTCCCCAACATCCATTCGTAGGCGTTGGTGGTACGGGGAAAACGCGTCCAGTTCTGTACCCCCGTGTAGGCATCCACATTGATGGTGTTCGGGTTACCCATCTTGCCGCGTTTCGTCGTCACTACAATAACCCCATTGGCCGCCCGCACGCCATAAATAGCCGCCGAGGCGTCTTTGAGTACGGTAATGCTTTCAATATCGTTGGGGGAAATGTTGTTAAACTGACCCGCGTCTTTCTGAATGCCATCGATGACGTACAGCGGATTACCCATGTTCCGGATCTGGATGTTAGCACTCGAACCGGGCCGTCCATCGGTCA
The DNA here is from genome assembly GCF_048595215.1 of Siphonobacter sp. Classification (NCBI taxonomy): domain Bacteria; kingdom Pseudomonadati; phylum Bacteroidota; class Cytophagia; order Cytophagales; family Cytophagaceae; genus Siphonobacter; species Siphonobacter sp. The sequence continues at coordinate 21,348 of NZ_JBMDWJ010000369.1, read as the reverse complement.
TCCGAAAGGAAACGCCGGGAATTTTCCCCGCCAGTCCACTACTCACGGTCGATCCGCCGTGTACTTTTTCGAGATCTTTACTAGAAATGGTCGAAATCGCTCCGGTGATGGATTCTTTCTTCTGCTCGCCATAGCCCACGACTACCACTTCATTCAGGGCCTGATCGGTGGCCTTCATCGAAATGTTCAGTACCGTCTGCGTACCAACGGCCAGCTCCTGGGTTTGGTAGCCAATGGAAGAGAACACCAGAATAGCATTATCATCGGGAATATCCAGCCGAAACGTCCCTGTCGCATCCGTCGTGGCTCCTTTCGACGTTCCCTTGACGATGACGTTAACGCCCGGTAACCCTTCGCCCGTTGCCTCATCGCGTACGGTGCCGCGAACGGGAATATCGGCCGAAGGCGTCGCGTGCAGCAGCGACAGCAAAGGCGTGGTGGCATTCACCGAAGGCATCACAAAGGAAGTCTTGGGAGGTGTGGTTGCTGGCGTGGACCTTTCTTCCGGCGTAACGACGTAAGCATTTTCCTTGACTTTCTGATACGTCAGCCCCGCCGGATACAAGATTGCCCGGAGGGCCTGTTCCGCCGTTCGATGGCTTCTTAGCCGCTCGACCGGGATCGATACCGGATCGACCACCCGGTTCTCGAACAGAATATCCACTTTATACTGGGTCTTGATTTCCTGCAAAACCTTGCGGAGCGAGCGATACGCCGGAGCTTTGGTTTCCTGCCGCAGGGTTTCAGCACGGGCGAAGGTCTGCGAGATGCCAATCCCCGGTAGCATCGTCAAACCCGCCCATAAGCAGATGGGTAGTGTTTTTTTCATAGATAATCGTAAGAGGTAGAATTAGTTTTTCTCGGTCAGGGTAATGTGCTTGCCTACGCGTTCCACCTGCAGATTCAGGACCAGTTGCAGGGCGTTTAACAACTCATTTCCGTCTTTGGCATTGAAGGTTCCGCTGACCATCCGTTGGGCGAGGTTCTGATTCGGAATCCTTACTTCGTACCCGTAATTTTCCTTCATCAGCTGAGCAATTTCGGAGAGTTTAGTATCGGCAAACACGTAGCGGTAGTGCGTCCAGGCGGCCACCTCCTCGGGTTTCGGCTGTTTCGTCAATGCGTACGAACCCACGGGGGTCAGGGTTACCTGATCACCGGGTTTCATGGTTAACGTCCGGCCTTGTTTCTGGAAATTCAACTGCACTTTTCCCTGCATGAGTACTACCCGTGTACCGCGTTCTCGGTTGAACACCACAAACTCGGTCCCGAGTACTTCCACGTCGAGATTCCGGTCGGTTTTGACGACAAAGCGGCGATGGTCTTTCGTGTGTACCACCGAAAAGCGGGCTTCTCCGTTCAGCAGTACGTTTCGAGGGCCGCTCCCAAAGTCAAAGCGAGGGTACTTTAGCGTAGAATTAGCATTGAGGGTGACGTGGCTGCCATCGGGTAGTTCGACGGGAAGTACCTGACTGTATTCCGTTTGGTAGGTTTTATACTGAAGGGTATCCCGAAACAACCAGCCTGAGCACAGTAACAATACACCCGCCGCGGCAAACCAAGGTTTCCAGGACCATAACCGACGGCTAACGGGTTTGGCTGCCATCGGCTGGTTCCCCTGTTGCATGAACAACTGGTACCGTTCGAGGGCCGTTTCGGTATCGGCTACGTATTGAAGTTGCTGCGATTCCCACGCGTGGAGGGTTTCGTAGAACAGGGCTCGATTTTCCGGCTGCTGAAGCCATTCTTCAATCAACCGGGCCTGCAAAGGCGTCGCTCGCCCGGCATGATAATCCATCAGATGGACTCGGGTAATCGATTGCATACGTTGAGGAAAATGAGAAAGATGGGATAAAACCTTAGCAACTGAAGAGCACGATAAGAAACAAAAGCCCCTCGTCCTTCAAGACGAGTCGGAGCGTCGATAACGCCTTACTAATGTGCGTTTCGACGGTTTTTATACTGATTTGAAGTTCATCGGCAATTTCCTGATACTTCCGGTTTTCGAAGCGGCTCAGCAGAAAAACCCGCTTGCACTGCGAGGGAAGTTGTTCAATCGTTTGCTCAATTTTGCGTTGCAGCTCGTCGAACTGGACCATTTCGGCGGGCGATGGCTGGTAATCTACAACAGCCAACTGCTGGGGATCGGTACTCTGGCGGGATTTCTGTAATTCCCACCGCAGGTAATTATACGAACGGTTTCGAACGGCCTGGTACAGATAGGCCACAAAGGAAGTCGTAACGGATTCATACACCCGATCACTCCAGAAGCGGCAGAAGACTTCCGAGACTATGTCTTCGGCCACTTCCTTGGAATACACCAGTCGAACCGAATGACTGCATAAAGCCGCGTAGTATTGCCTAAACAGGGCTTCACAGCCCTTCTGGGGGTTTTCCTGAAATAACAATTGTAACGATTCTTCCTTGTCTTTGCCCATCGGATTACGTGGATTGAAATCCACCAGTCGGGCGGCGGGTAACGAACGGATTACCGGGGTTGGTACAGGTAAAGACATAAGTCAGTGCTTCCAGCGAGTAAAGGGGTTCACTGAGCTTATTGACAAGTAGGTATTCAAACACCCTGAGTCACTTTTATAATTTTTTGTATATTTTTTTCAACCTTAATAAGAGTAACTAATTTTTTTTAAAATACCAGTCTAGTTCTTCCTACAAATAATTCTATTCATCCGAATGGCTGACTCAGGGTTTCGGCCTACGAACTTGTCCTGAGTGTAGCTTGATTTATTCAATACCTTTGCACGAATTCAAAGTACCCTTGAATGAAACGATACCTCTTGCCTATTTTATCTATTTGCTTTGGACCAACGCCTGCCCAGTCAATGAATCGGGCAGCGTTGGCTCCGGGCCATTACCAGAATGAGCTCTTGTACTGTAGTGCATCGGGTACGCTCGACTGGTTAGGAAGGCATCAAAATCATACGCTTAACCTCTAATCCTTAATTATTCACTAACGTCCCCGTTCATTAGCTACGCTTACTGACTACCTCTAAACAATCCACTTCTAACCACTAACTACCAACGCTCACTATGATTCGTAGTTTGCTTACCCTTCTCACGCTGGGCTTCTTTTTCGTAACGGCTCAAGCTCAAACCACGACGGGCGAACCCGTTAAAGTGGTACCTGGTCGCTGGTCGGCTCAGAAAGCCAACGACTGGTACGCCAAGCAACCCTGGCCCGTAGGAGCCAACTTTACCCCTAGTACGGCCATCAATCAACTGGAATTCTGGCAGGCCGATACCTGGGATCCGCAAACAATTGACAAAGAACTGGGCTGGGCAGAAGGCATTGGCATGAACGTCATGCGAGTGTTTCTACACAATTTGCTTTGGGAGAACGACGCCGAAGGCCTAAAGAAACGCATGGGCGAGTTTTTGACCATTGCCGATAAACACAAGATCAAGATTCTGTTTGTACTATTCGATTCCTGCTGGAACGACGATCCGAAAACCGGCAAGCAACCCGAACCCAAACCGGGCGTACATAACTCGGGTTGGCTGCGGGCACCCGGTACCAAGCGGATGTTTGACTCGCGTACCTGGGGCCCCTTGGAAGCGTATACGAAGGGCGTCATCGGAGCTTATGCCAACGACAACCGTATTTTAGGTTGGGATTTATTCAACGAACCCACCAACAATGGCTACAACGATGCCGTGATGCCGTTGCTCATCAAGTCGTTTGAATGGGCCCGGGCGGCCAAGCCTAGTCAGCCGATTACGTCTGGCTGGTGGCATGACCATCCGTTGTCCAACGGATTTATGTTAGCCAACTCGGACATCATCACGTTTCACAATTACAAATCGGCGGAAGATCTGGAAAAACAGATTCTCGAATTACAGAAACTCGGTCGTCCGATGATCTGTACGGAATACATGGCCCGCAAGCACAACAGCCTCTTCCAAACCTGTTTACCGATTTTCAAAAAATACAAAGTGGGAGCCATTAACTGGGGCCTCGTAGCGGGTAAAACCAACACGTACTACGCCTGGGACGAACCCATTCCCAGCGGCGATGAACCCAAGCTCTGGTTCCACGAAGTATTCCGCAAAGACGGTAGCCCCTACAAAGCTGAAGAAGTACAGGTGATCCGGGAATTGACGAAGAAGTAAAATCTTTTTGATACGTATAGTTCTATCCCGAAAGCATCGAATGCTTTCGGGATATTTTTTTTACTAGATGGTAAAAGGTATTGATTTTTATCAACGCTATTCTGTATCTTTGTTTTGCCCTCTTTCAACGTCATTATATCCAATTTTTTTACTGTACTCATTCGTTTTTGACTTACGACAGCTGAACCGCTCGTGTAGGTCATGTTTTCCCGCATAAGCGTTCCCTCCCGCCAGTACGATCGTCTTATTGAAAGCATTTACCTGCTTAGTTACTTGACTGCTTCGGTCAGGCTACTTTCCTGTATCCATTTCAAACCCTTTATTCCACCGTTTATCTCTTTAATTCATGAGAAAAATTTATCTCGCTCTGCTCCTGAGCCTGTTTGCTCTAGTAACAACCCGTACGAACGCCCAGGGTATTTTTATGGCTACTGATCCCATTACCAGGAACGGTAGTCAGATCGAAAACCACCGTGATGAAGTTGAACTCACCAGTATTCAGTATGGTATATCCAGTGAAGCTTCGTTTATAAAAGGAACTGGAGCTTCTGTTGGAAAGGCTGTTTTCAGTGCCCTCACGCTTACAAAATTTTACGATGTTTCCAGTGTAGCTTTGGTCGATAAAATGGTCACGGGAGTAGCTATTCCAAAAATTGAAATTAACTTTTATGATCGCGACAACCGGGTTTCCTATCGAATTCAGCTGGAAGATGTATTTGTAACTTCATACGAAACCAGTTCTACGGGCACTTGCGACCATGGGTGCCCGGATTTGCAGGAATCAATTAGTTTGGTTTTTAGAAAATACACCATCTTCGAAGCCAATGCCCAGGGGGGTAAACTGCAACAGAAATTTAGCTTCGATGTTAGCCAGAATAGAAAGCTATAAAGCCAGGAGATCCCTATGTTGCTACGCTATTTTTATCTCCTCCTGGGGTGTATCGGGTGGCTGGCTCTACCCGCCTATTCGCAATCAGGAGCCAAGTTTCCCCTCAGCCCTTATCAGGTTACGAAGCGGAAAGTGGATAGTCTTCAGCGACTGACCACTGCCGGGCATTTTTCGGTTCGTTCACAGACGTCTCGTACCACCTCCAAACCGCTTGCCGGGGGGCGGCAACTGGCGAGTTGCGAGAGCTACCTCTGTAACTTGATTCAATCGCCCCTACCCGTAACCTGGGTAAAGGTTACGGGCCAGCGGCTCAGCGAAAATCAGGTGAAAGTAAGCTGGGAAACCGCGACCGAAGTTAACAATCAGCAGTTTGAGGTACAGCGTTCGGGGCAGGCGACGGAAGGCTTTGAAACCATCGCGACGGTACGGGGCGGACTCACTTCCTCCCGAACGCTTCGCTACGAATCGATCGATGCAAATCCCTTTTCTGGAATTTCTTACTATCGCATCAAACAAATCGATACGGATGGTTCCTATACCTTTTCGAAGGTGGTTTCGGTACAGGGATTCGAACAGGTACTCACCGTCAGAGCTTTTCCCAATCCGGCCGTCCGGCAAAAGATTACCTTTCAGCTTTCCGGGCTAAAAGCTCCCCAACCGGTTGCCGTTGAGTTGTATAATTCGCGGGGTATGCTGGTCTACCAACGAAAGGATCAGCCCTTATCGAATGATTTTCGGATTGAGGTAGATCCTACGGCTCATATAGCTGCGGGTTTCTTTTTTGTAAAGATTCGTACGAATACTCAGCTTGCTCAGGCTTCGTTTGTACTCCTGCCTTAGCTTCATTTATGTTCCTAAAAAGAGGTACTGGTTGACGAGCCAGTACCTCTTTTTATGCAATCAGGATCAAGTTCTGTAGGGCACAACCCATATTACCCCTCTCGGCGTACATGAACGAGTATGTTAGGCTGGCTTCCCAGCGGCTACCGATTACAAGTCTTTCAGCATCCAGATGGTGCAACTGTAATGCCCGGAATTACCCAAAGCCTGTGGGATGTAATGAAAACCCATTTTCTCGTACATGCCCACGGCAGCCGACATTTCGGCAAACGTCTCCAGGTACAGTTGACGATAGCCTAGCGACTGGGCGGTATCAAAACACTGTTGCATGAGGCGTTTTCCAATACCCTTGCCCCGCGAGGCGGGTGTCAGGAAAAAACGAACTAACTCGGCACAGCCGTCGGGCAAACCACTGGTGGGCGATACGCCACAGCCCCCCAGAATTTCGCCGGATTCTTCGGCTACCCAATAGGCTGAGCCCGGTTTTTGAAAAAGCGTAAATAGATCGTCCGTTGTAGGATCCGTATGGGCAGTTCCTTGCAGGGGTACGTGAAATTCTTCGATGGAACTCCGGATAATCTGAGCTAAACGGGCGTTGTCTTTCGGTTCAATGGGACGAAACAGCATACAATCAAGAGGGAATGAACGTGAAAAAGACCGGCGTTTGACTTCCGGCCTTTAAAATTAACGGTCTGAAATGAAAACATCCCGAAAGCCGCAAAGCTTCGGGATGTTTTACCTACAGCCGTAGAACATATTTCGGCTAGCCTTTCGGAATCATTTTCAGACAAACGGGCATCGATACAGAAATCTCCTTGCCCGTAGGTGTAATTTTTCCACTTTTCGCATCGCGTTTGAATACTACCACATTATCCGTATCCCGGTTCGCTACCAGCACCCATTCGCCGGAAGGATCAATCATGAAGTTTCGGGGATGTTTGCCGCCGGAAGACGTTATATCAACCAGCTTGAGCGTACCCGTTTTAGCGTCGATGGCGTAAATGGCAATGCTGTCGTGACCACGATTCGAGCCGTACAGGAATTTGCCGTCCGGCGATACGTGTAAATCAGCACAGATATTCTGCCCTTTGAAATCCGTTGGTACGGTAGATAAACTTTGTAACGGCGTTAAGGTGCCGTCTTTGCTGTACGCGTAGGCCGTTACCGTTTGATTCAATTCATTGATGGCGTACACAAACTTACCCGATGGGTGGAACGTAAAATGCCGCGGTCCCGCTCCGGGTGTGGTTTTTGTGGGTTTGCCTTCGGTCAGTTTGCCCGTTTTTTCGTCGAGCTGGTAATACGTGATTTCATCCATGCCCAAATCCGGCACATACACGTCGCGGTTATTGGGAGCAATATTGATGGAGTGGACGTGAGCTTTTTCCTGGCGTTTTTCGTTGGGTCCTTTTCCTTCGTGCTGGATGGTTTGTTGCGGGGCTCCTACGCCGCCGTTTTCCAGCACGGGAAGAACGCTCAAACTACCGCCCCCGTAATTACCGACAATCACCCACTTACCCGTTCGATCTACGGCTACGTAGCAAGGGCCCGCTCCACCCGAGGATTCTGAACTCAATTTATCGAGCGTACCGGTTTTAGTATCAAATGCAAAGGCGTATACGGCACCGCCATTTTCCATTTCTCCGACGGAATACACTTTTTTTTCATCCGGTGAAACAGCCAGGTACGAGGGATTCTTCAAGCCTTTGGCAATGCTTTCTGACGAAAAATCGCCCGTCTTGGTGTTAAAGGAATAGACATAAATGCCTTCACTGGATTTTTGGGTGTAGGTACCAATCAGAAGGTGGTATTCATCTTTTTTCGAGCGTGGCGGCGAAATCAGTTGAGCCGAACCGAGTAGACCCAGGCCTATGGAAATTACAGTGAGTGTTTGCATGCATTCTAAGGTTTAGTAAAGCCCAAAGCTATACGTTATTTATTCATTTATATTAGGTTTAGCAGAATCGAGCAATCGCCGCTTCTCCCGAGCCAGCTTTCGCAATTTCTTTCCGGGATCGAATCGTTTGGCTATGGTAAGTCGGTAATTACCGGTCCGAATGAGGTACTCGGTCCGACTGGCCCCCGCCAGACTGACGTCCGAATTCACCAGCGATACGTTCACATTCCAGAGCTGACTGTTATAGCCCAGTACCGCCCGGTAATTCACATTGGGCCGTACGTGCAGGCGAGTCTCGTGCTGATTGTCAGCGTATTCATGGCTCATCGTCAAATTCAAATTAGCCGTCAGCGAACCCGTGGCGAAAAAATGTCGATTCAGTACCCAGGTATACGCGTACCCACCACCCGGCCCAAGTTTGTAGAAGCGTACCTTTTCAATGGTATACTCCGGAGCCAGAACCGAAGGTTTCAGAGCACTATCTGCCTTGATAACCCCGTAGTAAATTTCCGCACCATAGAGCCAGGAGCCCGCCGATTTCTTCTGCCATTCGTTCTGTACAAAGGCGGCCCGGTACGAAAACCGTTCGCCATTGCTCAGCCGATATACCGAAGCTCCGACCATCCGCAGCTTTAAATCGGGTCGTAAATAATACGAATCCGATTTAATTTCCTGAGGTTTCAGGTAGTATCCCCGGTAGAATTGCCCGTACACGTCGGTGACCCAATGACGGCTGTACAAGTGCGATTGCAAATCCAAGTACTTGGTTTTTCCCTGCCCATGATCCGGATTTAGAAAACCGAAGCCGTAGGCCAGATTCAGGGTAAGCGATTCATAAGTAGCCCCCACACCCAGGTTGAGCGAAGTGTTGGGTTTATACGTAAGTCGCATTTTGGAATTATTCATCCGTAAGCGACTGTACTTCTGCGACATATACACGCGACCTGTCAGCTTTCGCACGTAAGACGAAATATAGCTGGTGTCGATTTCGGAGCGGGATGAATGAGCTTCCACCGAACCCGTACCCATGATGAGCAGGACCGGCAAGAGTTTAAAAAAGGAAGTCATCGCGTAGGGGTATAATGGAATAGGCGTGTCTAAATGCTGAAAAAAGAGGTCAAAGCTAAAATGCAAGCACTGGCCTTGATCCGTATTAACGCGAAATCCACGGGGATTGTTTACTCAGCAAAACTCATAAAGTACTGAAAATACGTTATTTATCTATTTTTAAACCTTATCTTGCTTCACCCATTCCTCACCCGTTTCTACTATGTCTACGACTGCATCGGTTCCTCAAACCTGGGCTCATCGCACCCAAGGTTCTACTTCTTTGTTACTGGGCATTCCGCTATACGTGTATGCCTGCGTACTGGCTTCATTGAGCATTTTTGTGGGCGTACTCTGGGATATTTCCTGGCACATGTCCATTGGGCGGGATGGCTTATTTTCAGCCCCCCACCTGTTGATTTACCTGGGCTCGGCTTTTGCGGGTACATTCGCGGGGTATCAGTGTTTGAAAACTTCCTTCTGGGGTACCCTGGAAGAGAAAAACCGATCGGTTCACTTCTGGGGAATTTTTTACAGCTCTTTGGGCGGACTTTTCTGCATCTGGGGTAGTATGGCCGCCCTGTCCTCGGCTCCATTCGACGACTGGTGGCATGCTGCTTATGGCCTCGACGTAGAGATCTTTACGCCGCCCCATTCCGTACTGGTGTTTGGACTAATGACGATTCAGTTGGGAGCTATGTTTATTGTCATGGCGATTCTGAACCGGGCAGATCGGGTAGCTTCGTTCAGCGATGAACAAAATCAACAACGCGTACAGCGATTACGGCTTTTGTTTATGATGACGGCGGGTTTTCTGCTGGCTCTGGTCTACCTGTTCACCTCCGAATTTATTGACAATTCGCGGGGTCACACATCGCTGTATTATCAGGTCTCGGGTTTTGTGTTTCCGCTCCTGCTTTTTGCGACCGGACGGGCCTCGGGCCACCGCTGGGGTGGTACCATCATCAGTGCGGTGTACATGAGTGTACTACTGATTACGAACTGGGTACTCCAGCAATTTCCGGCCGAGCCTTTACTCGGACCCATCCTGAATCCGGTCACGCATTTTCAGTTTTACGGATTTCCCGTTCTGCTGATCCTACCGGCCATTGCCTGTGATCTCGTAGCGGCTCGACTGAACGGTCGCAACGACTGGCTACAGGCCCTCGCTCTGGGTTTAGTGTTTGCAGTAGTGTACGGTGTGGCTCAATGGTACTTCTCCGAATTTCACTTTACCTCGCCCCTGACGAGAAATAAAATCTTCGGTAACTACACCTGGTATTTTTCCAACGACCCCAACTGGAAATACCGCTACACCTATGGCCCCTGGGCTATCGAATCCGCTTCTCAACTGGCCTCCGGTCTGGGTATTGCCCTGCTTATTACCGTGGTATCAACCCGATTGGGCCTGGCCTGGGGCAAATGGATGCAGAAAGTTGTTCGCTAACCTATCCTCCTTCTGACTTTGGTTTTTATGAAATACCTTTTTTCTCTTTTCGTGGGCTTCCTGTTGCCCTTGCTGGCTCAGGCTCACGTCGGTAGTTCGGGCGTAGTGTTCGAAGGGGTTGCTGGTAAATATCCCGTACAAGTGTTTGTACAGCCCCCGGACGTTATTCCCGGCACGGCAAAAGTAACCGTACTGGTGGGAATGGGTCGTGTTGAGCACATCAGTCTGAAGCCCATCTATTTTTCAGCGGGCGACGAAGGCTCACCCCAGGCCGATCCGGCCCTGCCGGTGGGCAGCGAACCGGGCCAGTTTGAAGGGTCCGTCTGGTTTATGGAAACGGGCTCCGCCAGTGTACAGGTAACCATTGAAGGAAGTCTGGGTAAGGGTATCGTCGTAGTGCCCATTGTTGCTGTATCGACCGCCACCCGCGAAATGCCTGCGGTAACGGGTTGGGTACTGGTGGGTTTGGGAGTATTGTTAGTGGGCTTGATGACGACCATCTTCGGAGCCAGCCTGAGCGATAGTCTGCTCATGCCGGGACAATCCGATACGAAAACTAGTCGCCGCCGTCGGGTAACCGGCTCGGTACTGGGGGCTACGTTTTGCTTTGGTATTTTGTTCATTGGAAATAACTGGTGGAAAGCCCGGGCCGATCAATACCGGGATTTTCTGTATAAACCGTATCGGGCCACGTCCAGCGTAACGAACCAGGCCGGGCAACCCGTGCTAACGCTCCGTATTGATTCGACATCCCAACACCGACGTTCGCTGAGTTATCTGGTACCGGATCACGGCAAACTCATGCACTTGTTTCTGGTACGGCAGGGCTCGATGGATGCCTTTGCCCACTTGCACCCCAATCGCCTGGATTCGCTGACGTTTCAGGCGGCCTTACCGGACCTCCCGGCGGGCAAATACCTGCTGTACGCCGATATGGTGCGGTACCAGGGTTTTTCGTACACCGTAACGGATACGCTCGATATTCCGGCCCTCCCCCGTTCGACCTCTAAGACCCTAGCCGCTGATCCGGAGGATACGTACGCGGTTACGTCGTCGGTAACGACCCAGCAACCCTTGCTTGGCGACCGGGCCATTACGGTTTGTGGTAAGCCGGGCTTGAAAACCAAACTACAGGATGGCTCCACGATTGTCTGGGAAGCCCAACCCAATCAGACCTTCCAGACGGGTAAAGTCTACTCCCTGAATTTTTCCATTCTGACGCCCGAGGGCAAACCCGCCATCTTACAACCGTATCTGGGGATGATGGGACACGCCGCCGTGTTTAAGAACGATGGTCAGGTATACATTCACCTGCACCCCACGGGTACCTTTTCCAGTGCTTCCCAGCAGATTCTCGAAACCCGGATCGCCGAAACGGAACGAAAGGCTCGCAATCCTTCCTCCCCGCAGGTATTCCGGGACAGCGTCGATCAGGTGCTGGCGAAACTGGCTACACTACCCGAAGCCGCCCGGGACGCAGCTCTCATGCCGGGCATGAAACACGAAGGCCATACCAACCACCTGAGTATTCCCTATGCCTTCCCCCAATCGGGAGCGTATCGGATCTGGGTTCAGGTCAAACGTGAGAATCGGGTACTAACGGGGGTGTTTGATGCCACGGTATTGTAAGTGAATCTATAATACATTACGAAAAAAGGCGGACGAATCTGATCTTGATTCGTCCGCCTTTTAACTTCTTGAATGGTCCACTATAAATTAGCGGGAAATCAATAGGCTATCAATGGATGTTCCTTTATGTAAGGGTAGTAATAGCGTTTGTAGTTGATGCTTCGTCATCTTTTTCCATGTAGCAATCGGACCACTGTGTACATCAGTCTCTAAGCTCAACTTTTCTTTAGCTTGATCATACCATAGACTTTCCTTAAGTGGGTAACCGTCCATAGGATACTCATAAAGCACCTTACATTCATCGCTGAATACAAAAGCATATGGCCGAAGCAGGTGCTCCAGTGCTTTTTCCTGCCCCTCGGCTCGGGAAGCGAAACTTCCGATGTAGTAGTATTCAAAGGGACGGATTAGATCGATGCAAACCCATACAATCGATATCAGCATACTGACTAATACTATAAACCCAATTACTCGGCCCCGTACTTTCATAGGTATGTTACGTTTTGCAGGTAGTTACTGAAGGTTGCATGGGCTATTCTGATCGTCATGTACGTCCCTTTTTTTTCGATACAAATAATTTACTTATACTAAGGCACGTAATCAATAACCCTCTGAAGCCAGCTTTTGAATGAATATTTCTCTCTGATGGCCGGATCCAGTGGAATATACGGCAGAATTAAAAAGGCATCCAGTTCCGCTTCATTGGTTTCAGTTAATACGAAAAAGTTATTTGGATGATAAAAGTCCTCTTCTACGACTAAAGCATTAGTCGTAATTACTTTCTTCTGCCAGTTAATACCGTCAAAAATCCGAAATGAAAAACCCGCGTGAGCATCCATCTTAAAATCAAGAATAATTTCCGTATTTTTTATCAGTCGTAACTGTTCTTCGTAGGGTACGATGGTGTGCAGGCAGTTAAAGTTCTTTTTTATAAACGTAGATATTTCTTCTTCGTCGTGGGGCTGATACACAAAGTCAAATCGTACGGGTTGTAGTTTAGTCGTTATGTATTTGTAGAATGATTGAATAATCTCGACGCGGGAAGGATGATACGAACTAATATAATAAATTTTATACGCCGGCTGACTTTGTACTGCATTCGTAGTTAGCTCCGGATATTCCACGTAAAAATTAGGAGCGTATTCAACACCGTAAGCTTTGAACGTATTGATTTCCGTCCGATCAAAAATAAAAAAACGATCAAACCATTTGATTTGCGGTAATACCTGAGGATTCAGCGTTAACCCATCATAAAAAAAAGAAATGAACTTCACGCTTCTTGCCTTCGCTTCCAGTAAAAGTTCGGCAGAAAACAAATCCGATCGAATGACGAGCGTAACCTCATACCGATCATATTTCTGAATTAACGATCGTCGTTTACTGGTTAAATACTCCGCTTTCAGGCTCCTTTTATCGGATGAAAATAGCTTCTTAACCAGATAATTCATTTTCCGAAAGCTATCTCGGTAGGTAAAAGCGTATTGATTAGTATGCACCACTACCACCTCATAGCCCAGATACGTAAGATTTTTTTCAATCACTACGTACAACTGATAATCCCAAGGGGCAATTAATAAGAACTTCGGTTTAGCAGGCATTTCAAACGGTAATTTCTCAATAGATTCTATTCAATTTAATCAGTACCCGTACGCCATTTCTGAATGGCCTGCTGTAATGCTTCCGGTTGCTGGGTTCCGATCAGTACTTTTTCGCCCCGGTTTTTATAAATCAATACACCCGTGTTTCCTTTGGCGTTAAAAATGGTACCATACTGCTTTGAAAAGCGGTAGCCATAACCGATGAATCCGTAGATAATGAGTTCCGTCCGAACGATTTCGCTGGAATGTATGCGTTCGGTCATAAAAGGACTGAACTGAATTTCTAGTACATCCCCAGCAAGAACCGTTTTCAGTGAAATAAAGTAAAAGAGCGTCAGTAAACTAAAGGGTATACTACCCAGAGCCAGTAAGGCCGGCGTGCTGATCGTACTGCCGTTCAGATCATTACCTATTACTGCAACGTGAATGATAGCCCAAAGCCACGTACCCATAATCGCAAGTAAGGGCAGCCAGATCCACGCTTGTGTCATTTTCTGCGTTTCCTGATAAACGAGCTCTTTCTTTAGCATGTCATAAGCGGTTTAGCGTTGGGAGTATATTATAAGTACTTCATTACGCTATTCCCTAAACAGTGAATATAGGCTTTTTTCAACAAAAAAGCCCTGATTGCTCAGGGCTAACTCGCGTATCCTCAGTTTTAAGTATCGCCTTATTTTACCAGTACTTACAGATTACTGACATAAAAATTCGATCAAACGGTTTTAGAAAACAACGGTTGCTGGGGTTGATTTTTCTTTAGTTTTTCGTCAAATACCATACAAATATTCCGCAAAAAAGCTCTACCCTTTTCCGTAACCTGCACGCGATCTATGGTATACTCGAGCAACTGATCGTTCTGTAATCCCTGCAAAGCCGCTTCTATTTCGGAAGAGCTACCGGGCTGCCATTGGGTTTCAAAGCGACACATCAGATCCAGAATCTGACGCCGGATGTGCAGATCTTCGTCGGTCAGGGCGTGGCCTTTCAAAATCGGGAAGGTCTGCTCTTCAACCGCCGCCGTGTACGCTTCGATATCTTTCAGGTTCTGAGCGAAGGCTGTCCAGCAGTCCGAAATGGAAGAAGCCCCCAAACCCACTAGTACCTCCGAACGCGTGGTGGTATACCCCATAAAATTCCGGTGGAGGGTACCCGCTTGCATGGCCTGATACAGGGAATCATGAGGCAAAGCGAAATGGTCCATTCCGATTTCGGTATAACCCGCTTGCTGCAGTAGATCCCGACCGATTTCGTACAGAGCCCGTTTTTCTTCGCCCTGTGGAATGTCTTCGTTCTGAAAACCGCGTTGTCCCGTGCCTTTGATCCAGGGTACGTGAGCGTATGAGTAATACGAGATCCGATCGGGCCGTAACGCAATGGTTTTCTGAATGGTATCCCGAACGCCCGCCTGCGTCTGAAACGGCAAACCGTACACTAAATCGTGACTGACGGACGTGTAACCCGCCCGGCGAGCATTTTCGGTGGCGAGTTTCACCCGTTCGAAAGGCTGAATGCGATGAATCGCCTGCTGCACACGTGGATCATAATCCTGTACTCCGAAGCTGACGCGGCGAAAGCCCAGGTCCGCGAGGGCCTGCAAATGTTCAAACGTGGTATTGTTGGGGTGCCCCTCAAAGCCAAAGTCCGGCTGCTCAACCGCCGTCGTACCTTTAAGTAGCTGTTCGACAAACCAGGCCAGATTCTCAGCCGTGAAAAAAGTAGGCGTTCCACCCCCAAAGTGCATTTCGGCTAACTCAGGTCGCGAAGGAAATAGATCCAGATAGAGTTGCCACTCCCGCAGTACCGTTTCCAGATACGGCCGCTCGACCGCATGATTTTTCGTAATCCGTTTATGACAGCCGCAAAACGTACATAAACTTTCGCAGTACGGCAGATGTACGTACAAACTGACGGATCGGTCGGAACGAATGAATTTATCGAGCAAGCGGGCTTTCCATTGTTCCGTAGTAAACGTATCCGTTTCCCAGTACGGTACCGTGGGGTAACTCGTATAGCGTGGCCCAGCCACATCGTATTTTTTTAACAGTGAAGTCTCCATCAGTCGCGTATCCAAGAAGCACGGCTCAGTGGCCGGTGAACTGTCCGCAAATTTTCCGGTTTGAGCCGGGGTAAACAATGACTTTTCTCAGGTCCGCGTACCGGATCGGTCATTCAGGCTTTACTTTTGACGATCGTTTCACTGGTCTTGTTTATCCATGGAGTCTGCGTATCCCTACCTCAAATCCCTGCACATCATTTTTGTGGTGAGCTGGTTTGCGGGTCTGTTTTATTTACCCCGGCTGTTTATTTACCACACCGAAGCTCATACTAAGCCGGAGCCAGCCCGTGGCATTCTGCTAGCCGAATACCGGAAAAATGAAAAGCTACTCTTCAACGCCATCATGGTTCCGGCAATGTGGCTCACCATTCTGTCGGCTAGCTGGATGCTGTACCTGATTCCGGCGTGGCTGGAACAATCCTGGATGCACCTGAAGCTTACCTTTGTGGCGGGTGTGGTGGCGTACCATTTTTACTGCCGCAAGCTGATCTATGAACGGCGGCAGGATCACTTCCGGCACAGCTCTTTTCAGTTACGGTTGTGGAATGAAGTAGCAACGGTACTACTCTTTGCCATCGTTTTTCTGGTCGTACTGAAGAATGCCCTCGACTGGATTTATGGTGTGGTGGGTCTGCTTGTTTTTGCCGTACTTATTATGATGGCCGTACGGCTGGTCAAACGGCGGCGGGAACAAAAGCAGCAAAAGCCTTAAAAGAACTTGGCGGTTTAGGTTGCAGCCTCTATTTTTGTCACATTATCTCAAAAGAAATTCATCATGTCATCTCATAGCGAATCAACCTCTTCTAAAGCACCTCAGTTGGGCGGTTTTCTTCTTCTGGCTATTGTCCTCTGGGGTTTTGGCGATTTATTGACGGCTATCGTGGGAACCGTATTGATTGGAGCTGCCTTTGCCGCTTACAATTCACCCCGGCATTTTTAATCTGAGTAAATCAGATAAAAAAAGGCCTGCTAGCTTTAGCAGGCCTTTTTTTGTGCCTTGCCGTTACCTTTCAAGAAAAAAAATTCTAATCATTTTCGCAAAAGATTATTTGGGCAGCAGGGCCTGAACGCTCGGTACGCACTGTTATTTTATTGCTGTGACCATAGGGAATTCCTCAAAACGGCGGAACAGGGAAATACCACTCCATAAATAGTTCAATTTATCAGCGAAAAAATTTTAAAATAATTAATCCCTTTCTTTGAAACCTCATTTTTCAAAAATTGAGCAAAATTTAATTCTGCTTACTAAAAATTAAACTTGTTTATATCAGAAGTTCAATTTTCTCCCTTAAACTCATCTTTTTTTAAAGCTTCCTAGCCACTCATCCCTTACGCTAACTATTTGATAATCTGATAGAATAGCTAGTAATTCGAACCAGAAAATAGAACGTTACGACAACCATGTACGTTCTCTTCAACACAGTCTGATTCGAAAAGCCATGAATTTTTCTTTGCATAGTTCCTTATTGATGTCTCTTCCCCGGCCCGCTGGTATGACCCAACCCGGGGCAGAATTTATGTTACCCTTTCTCGTCATTGCTTTAGCTTGCGTAGGCGTTGGTTTTTACTTTGCCAACCGTCGTCAGCAATGGTTACAACATTCAGCGGTTGCGGAAGGTACTATCGTTGATGTCCTGAAGAAATACAACCGGGATGATAAAATGGGTAACTACCCACTCCTTTTCCCTCAGGTGAAATTCAGTGTGGGTAATCACCAGTTCGTAGCTCAGGGCGAAGAAGCCCTCTCCCAACCGATTCAGGTCGGCGAGACAGTACCCGTTCGGTACAACATCGAAAACCCCGAAGACGCTACGCTGGGAATGGACCACGTACCGGGCACTAATCCGAAGGTATTTTACATCTTAGGAGGCGTCTTTGTACTGATCAGTGTACTGTTTGCCCTGTAAGTTTCGCACTAAGCATTGGTGTTTTCTCCGATACAATCCCCCTAAGGTCTGCGATCTTAGGGGGATTTTTTATTGGTGCTTTCTTCAAACTTATTCCCTTCAGAAAGGTTTCTTCAGCGTCTGCCCTACGCACCCCATGAGAAATCTTATCCGCAATTCGTCATTCCTTCGCTGTCCAATTCCGGAAAAGCAGTCTGTGGTGCGGGGTTTTTAACTGAAATCAATAGATTTACTTCCGGGAGTATCCTCGGTCTCATTCACCGCAAGGTTTCTGTGTAGGGCTGTTCTTATCCCTTGTCCGGTCTTACCTTGAATAAGTCTAATAATATATCCATTGGATATAATTGAGCGACGTTTTAAATTTTTCAAGACTCTCCAAATTATATTCAGAATTTTTTAAAGATTACGGCATTTCTTTTGGCAAGTTTGCATATTTGCAGCCAACTATTTTTAAGTATGATAAACGCTTGTACTAAGGGTTGAATCCTTGAAAACAAGCCTTACCCGAATAAGTCTTTCTTTTAACCTCATTGCTGCATGACTCCTGAATACGTCCGCAAAATCAAGCGTCTGCTGGTAGCCAACCGGGGCGAAATTGCCATTCGCATTATGCGGGCCGCTACCGAACTGGGCATCCAGACCATTGCTGTCTATACGTACGAAGATCGTTACTCGCTCCATCGCTATAAAGCCGACGAAGCCTATCAGATTGGCCGGGATGAAGACCCGCTTAAGCCTTACCTCGACGTGGAAGGACTGATTGCTCTGGCCAAACGCAAAAACATCGATGCCATTCACCCCGGCTACGGTTTCCTGAGCGAAAACACGACGCTGGCGACCCGTTGCCGTGAGGAAAATATCATTTTCGTAGGCCCATCCCCCGAGGCGATGCACGCCCTGGGCGATAAAGTGATTGCCAAGGATACCGCTATCAAGGCGGGACTTCCCGTCATCCAGGACGCGAAAATCAAGGGAGAGCCCATTGAAAAAGTCATCTCTGAAGCCGAACGTATCGGTTTCCCGATCATGCTGAAAGCCGCCGCTGGTGGCGGTGGCCGCGGGATGCGGGTCGTTCGGGACGCTGAATCCTTGGAACGTTCTTACAATGAAGCCCGGAACGAAGCCAAAAATGCGTTCGGTGACGATACGATTTTCATTGAAAAATACATTGAAAATCCCAAGCATATTGAAGTACAGTTGCTGGGCGATCAGCACGGGAACCTCCTTCACCTGTTTGAGCGGGATTGTTCAGTACAGCGTCGTTTCCAGAAGGTTGTAGAAATTGCTCCTTCCGTCAACCTCAAGCAGGAAACCCGCGACAAGCTGTACGAATACGCCGTAGCGATTGGTAAAGCCGTAAACTATTCCTGTGCTGGTACGGTGGAATTTCTGGTCGATAAGGAAGAGAATATCTACTTTATTGAGGTAAACCCCCGGATTCAGGTAGAGCATACGATTACGGAAGAAATTACCGGTATTGACCTGGTACGAAGCCAGTTGCTGGTAGCGATGAATTACAAGCTCTCCGACAACGGCATTTACCTGCACAGTCAGGACGACGTGGAAATGAGCGGCTTTGCCATTCAGTGCCGTATCACGACCGAAGATCCCGCGAACGGTTTTAAACCCGATTTTGGTACCATCATTGCGTACCGCAACGCCGCTGGTTTCGGGATTCGTCTGGACGAAGGTTCGACGTATCCGGGGATGAAAATTTCTCCCTACTTCGATTCCATGCTGGTGAAGGTTTCTTCGTCAGGCCGTACCTTCAAGGGAGCCATTCAGCGACTGGAACGGGCCCTGGTCGAATTCCGGATTCGCGGGGTGAAAACCAATATCCCCTTCCTGCAAAACGTACTCGCCCACCCGACTTTCCAGTCGGGATCGTGTACGGTGCAGTTCATCGACAATTCACCCGAACTCTTTAATTTCCGTAAATCACAGGATCGCTCGACCAAGCTGTTACGCTACCTCGGCGAAGTGATCGTGAACGGCAATCCGGACGTAAAAGTCAAAAATCAGAAGATATTCCGTACGCCCATCGTACCCAGCACGGATCCGTACAGCGAATTTCCGATGGGGAACAAGGACCGCCTGACGCGTCTCGGTCCGGCCAAGTTTGCGGATTGGGTCAAGGAACACAATACCATTCTGTATACGGATACGACCTTCCGCGATGGACACCAGTCATTGCTAGCCACGCGGGTACGTACCGACGACATGCTGGAAGTTGCTTCGGGTTTTGCGAAAGCGTTCCCACAGCTGTTTTCCATGGAAGTCTGGGGTGGAGCGACCTTCGATGTTTCGATGCGGTTCCTCTACGAAAACCCTTGGACGCGGTTGCGGCAATTCCGCGAAGCTATGCCAAACATGCTGCTTCAGATGCTGTTCCGGGGTAGCAATGCCGTGGGGTACTCAGCGTATCCGGATAACCTGATTGAAACCTTCGTGGAAAAATCCTGGGAGTCGGGCGTGGATGTGTTCCGCATTTTCGATTCGCTGAACTGGATTGACTCGATGAAGGTATCGATCAAGGCCGTACAGGAACGCACGGGTGGAATTGCCGAAGCGGCCATCTGCTACACCGGCGATTTCCTGCAACACAAGAATAATCCGAACTACAAATATTCACTGCAATATTACCTGGATCTGGCCCGTCAGTTGGAAGACCTGGGTTCGCACATGCTTTGTATCAAGGACATGGCGGGCTTACTGAAACCACAACAGGCGGCCATTCTGGTGAGTGAACTGAAGAAAGTACTGAGCATTCCGGTACACCTGCACACGCACGACACCTCCTCGATTCAACCAGCTACATACCTGAAAGCCATCGAAGCGGGTGTGGATGTAGTGGATTGCTCCATTGCAGCGATGTCAGGACTGACGGCTCAGCCCAACTTCAACTCCGTGGTAGCCATGATGCAGGGCCACGAACGCGAGCATCCGATTGACTTGTCATTGCTGAATCAGTATTCTACGTACTGGGAAGATGTTCGGGAATACTACTATCCGTTTGAAAGTGGCATGAAGTCCGGTTCGGCGGAGGTGTACGACAATGAAGTACCCGGCGGTCAGTTCTCGAACTTACGTCAACAGGCTATTTCGATGGGCGTAGGCGATCAGTTCGAAACGCTGAAGAAAAACTACATCACGGCCAACCAGCTTTTCGGTGACATCGTGAAAGTAACACCTTCGTCGAAAGTAGTCGGTGATATGGCCATTTTCATGACGACCAATAACCTGACCTCGGATGAAATTTTCCTACGTGGCGATTCGCTGAGTTTCCCTGAGTCGGTGAAGGGTTTCTTTAAAGGCGAACTCGGTCAACCCGCGGGTGGCTTCCCTGAGAAACTTCAGAAGCTGGTGTTGAAAGACGACGAACCCATTACGGGCCGTCCGAACGATAGTTTGCCACCCCTGAATATTGATGAAGATTTCGAAGCGTTCAAGAAGAAATTCCCCAACGCGGAGACGTTCATGGGTAATGATGGGGCCTTCCTCGATTACCTGGCGTACAAGATGTATCCGAAGGTATACGAAGAATTCTACGTCGCTTCGGATCGGTACGGAGATGTGAGTAAGCTGCCTACACCAGCGTTCTTCTACGGGCTGAAACAGGACGAAGAAGTACTCGTGACGATTGAGGAAGGAAAGACGATCATGATCAAACTTTCCTACGTATCCGAGCCCGATGAAACGGGTCATCGGACGGTAACCTTCGATCTGAACGGACAGGCTCGCCGGATTTCCATCAAAGACCAGACGTTCAAAGCCACCAAAGCCCAGAACGAAAAAGTCACGAAAGCGGGTCAGATTGGAGCACCATTACAGGGTCGTCTGGTACGCATTCAGGTAAAAGAAGGCCAGGAAGTAAAGAAAAACCAGCCGCTGTTCGTGATTGAAGCCATGA
>NZ_JBMDWJ010000368.1:0-6037 GCF_048595215.1 Siphonobacter sp. | reverse complement strand
GATAGTAGTAGCAAAACCCTATGTTATTAAATCTGCACCTAGGTGCAGATTTAATAACATAGGGTTTTGCTACTACTATCACCTACTAACCTATCTTCTTATCCAGCTCAGGCTTATGCCTACGAATCTTAATCTTAACATACTTGGAAGCGGGCATATTCGCCCCTTTTACCACATTATTAATTGACACTAAAACATTGGCTTCCGGGAAATACGTCATCGTACTTTTTTGAGGAATCGAATATTTTACAACGATAAATAACGGAGCAATACGCTCAATGCCATCATCATAATTGAACAAATCCACCTTATCGCCTTCTTTGAGTCCGGCTTTCGCCATATCTTTTTCGTTCATCATCACCACCCTTCGTTCATTGAAAATCCCACGGTATCGATCGTCTAAGCCATAAATAACGGTATTGAATTGATCGTGCGTTCGGGTCGTTCCCATCAGGTATTCGTCGTCGGCTAGCGTATTATCCGGAATTGGCGTTACGTTGAACGCTGCCTTTCCCGGGTACGGTTCGCTGTTAAATTTACCATCTCTGGGTGCATTGGGCAGATAAAACCCACCCTTTTGCACGACTCGTTCATTATACCTTTCAAAGCCCGGAATACACTGCTCGACATCATCACGAATGGCGTCATAGCTGTTCATGAAACGGTCCCAATCAATTACGGAACGTTCACCCAAAACTGCTTTTGCCATCCGGCAGGCTACGTGCGTTTCATTGATCAGGTGTTCCGAAATGGGTTCCAGTACGCCACGCGACGACTCAATTACGCCCATTGAGTTTTCGGTACTCACGTGTTGCAGTTCGCCGTGGATCATATCCTTTTCGCTTCGGGAAATAACCGGTAGAATCAACGCTTCTTTGCCGTGAACCAAGTGATTACGATTCAGCTTGATGGAAACGATTACGGACATCTCCAGTTGCCGCATCGCTTCTGCCGAAAAGGTGGTATCGGGAGCGGCGGACAGGAAATTGCCGCCCATGCAGAACATAAATTTCACCTTCTTCTCGTGCATGGCTTTCAGGGCCTTCACCACATCGTAACCGCCTTCTCTGGGAACGTTAAATCCGTAAAACGATTCCAGTTTGTCTAGTTGCTCTTTAGTCGGATGGTGATTGATCAGGAGGGTCCGGTTGCCTTGCACATTGCTATGACCACGCACGGGACACACACCACCTCCTTTAATGCCAATGCTGCCTTTCATCAGCAGCAGATTCACGATATTGTAAATCATTTCCACGCCATTGTGCTGCTGCGTGATTCCCATTCCCCAGGCAATCAGGATTCGTTTTCGGGCGGCAATCAGTTGAGCCGCTTCGCTCAGTTTTTCAATTGAAACACCACAAGCTTCCGAAAGAAAAGCCAAGTCATACTGCTTTAATTCCTCCACCAAGGCCTCAAAACCCGCCGTTTTATTCGCGATGAACTCGAGATCGAGCACTTTCCCGGGATTTTTGGCTTCCTCTTCCAGCAATAGTATTTGCAGGGCTTTGAGCAAGGCCATGTCTCCGTTGATTTTAACGGGAAGATAGAGATCTGACAATTCGAGCGGTTTCTTCAGCAGGGCACTTGGACTTTGCGGATCTCTGAAACCCATCAAACCGGCTTCCGGTAGCGGATTAATGGCCATAATCTTCGCTCCATTTTTCTTCCCTCGGGCCAAGGCCGAAAGCATCCGCGGAGAGTTGGTACCCGGATTTTGTCCGATGATGATGATGAGTTCGGAGTCGTAGAAATCTTCCAGCTTCACGGTCCCTTTGCCAATACCGATGCATCGGGATAGGGCGTAGCCGGAGGTTTCGTGACACATATTGGAGCAATCCGGAAAGTTATTAGTACCGAATTCGCGGGCGAATAATTGATACACCCAGGTAGCCTCGTTACTCGTTCTTCCCGACGTATAGAAGATGGCTTCGTTGGGCGAAGCCAGGCCGTTTAATTTTTCAGCAATTTTAGCGAAGGCCTCTTCCCAGCTAATGGGCTGGTAATGCGTTCCGCCTTCCGGCAAATACATGGGTTCCGCGATTCGACCCAACTGACTAATCTCATAATCAGACCGTTTAGACAGATCGTATACTGAATTTTCTCTGAAAAAATCTGCCCCAATCTTCTTGGAAGTAGCTTCCTCGGCGAGTGCTTTAGCCCCGCTTTCGCAGTACTCACCCAATCGTGAACGCTCATCATCGGGATCGGGCCAGGCACAGCTGGGGCAATCGAAGCCGCCGAACTGATTCATGGCAAACAACGCTTTTCCACCTCGCAGTACCGAATCATTTTTTACCAGCTGCTCCACCGAATGCTTGACGGCCGGAGCACCGGCGGCCCAGTTCTTAGGTGATTTATGTTTTAAATCCAATAACTGATGCGGAGGTTCTGCGGAAGGTAACAGACTGGTAGGATCTGCTATCTTTTTATCATTTTCATTCGTTTTCATAAGGCTTTCATTAAAGAGGGTAGTTAAGTTTTACGTTTGGGTATTCGTACGCGGGTCTTCTACGCGAGTAGAAATACAGATGAACGTCTCTTGATCAACTAGTAACCTTTTACCTGTACGAATTTCCTTTCTGAATCCATTTTCCAATAGTTAAACCCGTTCCATTTTACTATCCATTACACGATGTATGGTCGCTAGGATACGGTTTACTTAAGCTATTCTTCGATTTGAAAATGGCTTCCGGCATGATACATATTGAATCGATTATGACGCATAAATCCCAATAAAGTAATATCAAATTCCTTAGCCAGATCTACGGCTAAACTGGAAGGGGCCCCGATCGCCGCAACTACCGAAATACCGGCCATGGCTGCTTTCTGAATCAGCTCGAAGCTGGCTCTGCCACTTAGTACCAAAATCCGATCGGTGAGGGGTAACTGCCCGGTAAGGAAAGCATTTCCGACGAGTTTATCCAGGGCATTATGCCGTCCGACATCTTCCCGCAGGGCCAGCAGATTACCCTCAAAATCAAAAAGTCCCGACGCGTGGATGCCACCGGTAGCACTGAAATTGCTCTGGAAGGTTTGTAATTTTTCAGCGAGCTGATAAATCGTTTCGAGGCGAATGAGCTGCTGGTTTTGGTCCAGTTTTTGAAAGGCACTGACCGTTCGGATGGAGGCGATGGAGCCTTTGCCGCAGACGCCACAGCTGGAAGTGGTATAAAAATTCCGATCGGCATGCATCAGTTGGGGTACGAAACCCGCGGCAAGCTCAACGATGATCACATTCTCAGCATTACGGGAACATACCGTCCGAACATGATCAACGCTCTGGATCTGCTGCTGATCCGAAAGAATGCCTTCCGTGAACAAGAATCCAAGGGCCAGTTCCGCATCGTCGCCCGGCGTCCGCATCGTTACGGAGATGTTCTTGGTGATCGTCGTGGCCTGATCCTCATAGGAAATTCTGATCTCCAAAGGCTCTTCCACGGAAACCGCATCGGTATAGGGAAAACGTTCGTTCTCGGTCACTTTGACGATTTCAATCTTGCGTACGGAGCTCTGTTTCAGGGTATGGGCTTTCATACCAATAAAACTTATAACCCTGGGGTTTTGTTGCCTGCTCCCTCCCCAATCGGCTCAGCCCAGTTTAGTAAGGGTATTGTGAAGGAAAAGGTGGATGCGGACATAAGGTACTAACAAACGCAGTAATAGAGGATTCAGTAGAAAAGTTGTTGCTGACGCTTCGCTAAACACCAACAACGGCGGGAGAAAAGATGTTAGCGACGCTTCGCTAAACTCTACCAACGGCGGGAAATTTAGGATATACGTTTAGCTTTTATTCCGTTTTATTGAAAGTCCAAATAATTGCTTTTTCTTTCGTTGCTCTAAAAATGGTATTGTGTTTTTCTTTGGGTTCGGGTGAATAATTCCATTTTATGGTTGGGAGTTTTTTTTCCTTGAAGATTTTTGCCAGGTCATCGGTATATTGTGAAATGCCTTCTGTATTGGAGCCCGCAAACCAAACCGTTTCTCTCTTTTAGAAAAATGGGTTAAATGCTTTTCTGTAGTTCTTACTAAATAGTGATTATTCCACCAAAGAGAAGGGTCAAATGCAATGTAATGATCGAATAGGTCAGGGGTAAGTAAAAATGTCTCTACCACAAATAGCCCTGCTAAAGATTCACCGATAATACTTTTTTTAGTGGTTACTCTGTATCGTTTGTTTATTTCGGGGAAAAGTTCCTCTTTTATGAAAGCTCTAAATTTTTCTGACCCTCCAACCACTGGGGCGATTTCTTTATCTTTTGCTACTTCGGTAAAACCAGTTAAATCCCTTCTTCGTTGCGTATTTTCAATGCCTACTAGAATTAAAGGTTTTATTTTATTCTCTTGTATCAATTTGGCCAACGTATTGGCAAGGTGAGGAAAATCTTCTTGGACTCCTCCATCTGCCATATACATGACCGGCAATGAGTCAGCGTTTGTTTTATAATTTGCGGGTGTCCATACATTAATCGTTCTTTCTTCTTCAACTTGTTTAGAGTGAATTTTAAAAGTTTCGTGTTCAGGAATTGGATCGTCTGGCTTTGATGCTTTTGAAAAACTTGTAAGTACTACAAGTAGAACTAGTAAATTATAATAAATGAATTTCATGATTTTGTTCCCATTAACATTTTCCATACTGTCGTTTCAAACGGTGGAGTAAATGTAATGATAAGCTTTGTTTCGAGTGATGTACTAACAACTTAACACTTGGAACGTTTTATCGCTTTGCCTAACTTTTCCGCAAAATCTTTTCTAGGGCACGACCTTTCGCCAATTCGTCCACGAGTTTATCCAGATACCGAACCTGCCGAGTTAGCGGGTTTTCAATGTCTTCAATCCGGTAGCCACAAATAGTCCCGGTAATCAGATAAGCGTCAGGATGGAGGGTTGCTTGTTCGAAAAAAGATTCAAAGGATACCTTTTCATGGATCAGAGCCTGAATTTTCTGACCATCAAATCCCGTTAGCCATTCGATGACCTGATGTAATTCTTCCTGGCTGCGACCTTTCTTTTCCACTTTCGCTATGTAATGCGGGTATACGGACGAGAAGGTCATGGTAGCGATACGCTGATCGTGGGTAGCTGAATTGCTCATAAGATCATTTTTAAACGAATAGGATTGAAATCGCTTCGCCGTTACTGGGGATGCTTCGCTAAACACCAAAAACGGCGGGAGGCCGTATCGATAGCTAGACGCAATACTTTTGAATTAAAGCTTTTTCGATCCCCTTCTTACGTCCCAGATAAGCCAACATGCTAACCAAGGGCGTAGTGATGAGTCCTGCCAGACCCGTCAACCGCATATCGCTCATCACCGCACCTATTCCCATATGGTATAGATTACTGGGAATATTCGCTTTTGAATACTGTCCATCCTGAGCTAAGCCACACAGAATTCTTAGCGTATTCTCCAAACCCGTAGAACCGGGGACTACCTTGTTGGTGAACGTAATAGGATGGTCGTTTTGATTGAAGAACCGGTGATTTTCTCCTTTTTTCACTAAATACGATTCTCCCGGTTTCAAAAATATCTTCTTCCCATGCTTCAGTTCCATGCCCAATACGCCTTCCTGTGCGGTAAACAGTTCCGTATACGCTTTGTGGTAATGCATGGGATTGCCGCCACCCGGTTCCAGAGAGATTTCAAGTTCAGAGTACGCACCGGAAGTTTCTTCAGAGGTAGTCACGAATACAATGGTTTCCTTTAGTGCAGGGTTGTAAATTGTTTTTTTCATAGTGAATTTATGACTTGGAAAACCTTTATGAGGAGATAGTTACACCATTCCCGCCGTTGTTGATATTTAGCGTAGCATCACCAACAACTTCCGTGTTCAGGACTATTCATATATTGATGATTCAAGATACGTAAACTAATCTAGTTTGTCAGAAGAATGGGAATTTTGTACAGACGCAGTGATTAGTTCTTGCTTAATGCTATAATTATTCCAGTAAATATATCGATACGCTGGTCGCAACAAGACTTCTGCGATAAAGAGCTTATCCTTATTAATAATAAAAACCTTATTTGTTTAAAATTAAT
>NZ_JBMDWJ010000367.1:0-12472 GCF_048595215.1 Siphonobacter sp. | reverse complement strand
GTTACCTGCCTCTGGAAATTCGGGCCCTACCCGAAGGTACACTGACGCCTTTCCGTGTACCGATGTTTACAATTCAGAATACTCAACCGGAATTTTTCTGGCTGACCAATTTTCTGGAAACGCTGCTTTCCTGCATTCTCTGGTTACCCTGCACCAGTGCCACCACGGCATTTCACTACCGAAATCTGCTGGATCAGTACGCCGAAACAACGGGCGGTGATGCCGCTTTCGTCCCCTGGCAGGGACACGACTTCAGCTTTCGCGGGATGGCCGGACTCGAAGCCGCCGAGCTAAGTGGAGCCGCTCACTTGCTGAGCTTTACGGGTACCGATACCATTCCGGCCATCGATTTCCTGGAAACTTATTACGGGGCTGACGTCGATACGGAGCTGGTTGGCGGTAGTGTTCCCGCTACCGAACACAGCGTCATGTGCATGGGTACGCAAAGCGGTGAGATTGATACCTTCCGCCGCCTGATCCACGAAATTTATCCACGCGGCGTGGTCAGTATTGTCAGCGATACCTGGGATTTCTGGCAGGTGATTACGGAATTCATGCCTCAGTTGAAGGACGCTATTCTGAGTCGGGAAGGAAAAGTGGTGATTCGTCCCGATAGTGGAGATCCGGTTCTGATTCTGTGTGGAGATCCGGCAGCTCCCGTCGGTACACCCGCCTACAAAGGAGCCGTGGAATGTTTGTGGGAAACGTTTGGCGGTACGATCACTACTACGGGTTACCGCCTGCTCGACGCTCACATTGGGTTGATTTATGGAGATAGTATTACGCTGGAACGTTGCCGGACTATCTGTCAGCGGCTGGCTAATAAAGGTTTTGCCAGTACAAATGTGGTTTTCGGTATTGGAAGTTACACCTATCAGTACGTCACCCGCGATACCTTTGGCTTTGCCATGAAGGCAACCTATGGCGTGGTCAATGGTGAAGGACGGGCCATTTTCAAAGATCCGAAGACCGATGATGGTACCAAACGTAGTGCCAAAGGGCTTATGAAAGTGGAAGGAGAAAACGGCTGGGTAAGCGGTCTAAGCGACGAGGTAAGCCCGGAAGAGGCCACCCGTGGCTTATTACAAACCGTATTCAAAGATGGGAAATTACTAGTAGAACACCGCCTGGCCGACATCCGTACCCGATTACAGCGGCAGCGGGAATTTCTTTTGCAGGCCAGTAACTAAAGCAAACTCCGCAAACGACTGGCGTTCAGATCGCAGCGGTAGGCCGAAACTTCCGGGTGCTTGTCACACTTTTTGAGCACCTCGGTCCATTTCTTCCGGCGGGTTTCGCTTTCGTTCAAGTACCAGACCCCTTCGGCGGGCATGGTTACGAAAACCATCCGCAGGCCCAGCCCTTCGTAGACGGCCCGTTGAGACGGCGTTCGGTGTACGTTGAATTCCGGTAAAAGCAACAGTCCATCCGCCTGACGAATCGTTTCCTCGCTTGTAATCGGACGCACGCTGAATTCATTTAGGAACGCTTCGGGAAAAAAGGGCACTAAATTTTCGTCAATATATACGTTCATTGGACCGAGCGATTAACAAAAAACAACGCTTCTTCTACCTGTGTCTCCGTCAATCCGTACAGTTGAGCAATCGTGGGCGTATCCTCGCCGCCCAGATGGAGTCGATGCAGGGTTTCGGCCAGAATATTCGTACCCTGGATGGTAGGCTGTCCGAGTTGCCGTTGCGGATCAATCACTACCGAACGGTCTTTACCAAGGGGCCAGAACTTCGACGCCAGTTTGTCGGCATCGAATTCAATCTTCCGGCAAAAGCCTTCCATGACTTCCTTGATCTCGTACTGAAGTCGGGCATCCGCCGTAATCAGGATTTCATTACCAATTTCGACGAATAAGGTCTTACTATCGGTTAATAAAAACGAAGAAGCAAAGGGGAAAGGCGTCTGTAACAGGCGTGAACTGACTTCGTGAGCTTGCAGGATCTTAGGCGTAGAAATGCCCAGTTCCCGCAGTTTGAAGAAGACGTAAAACTCAATGAGCGTCTGAAAATTCACCACCCGCTCCCGACCTTTCCCCCAGGAATAGGATATCTTGGTCGTCGCCGAAAGTCGTCCGTTCCAGAATTCATCCAGCCAGCGACGTACCCGCGTGAGGGGAAGTCTCAAAATCTGAGCTACATCGGGCACCGTATAGATACCCGTTCCCAACGCAGGTTCAATCGACTGGATTTCTTCTGGATTCATACGTTGTACGCACTTCGGGATTTACCGAATGAACTTAATAAACAAACTCACCAAACTCGCTACGTACGGTTACGCGTTTGCCTTCGAAGGCCTCCACGCGACCGATTACCTGAGCCTCAATGCCAAAGGAGTTGGCAATTTCAATCACTCGCTGGGCCTGACCTTCGGGTAGGTATACCTCCAGGCGGTGACCCATATTGAAGACTTTGTACATCTCCGACCAGGCCGTACCGCTTTCCTGCTGAATGAGCTTGAACAGCGGCGGAATTGGGAAGAGATTATCTTTGATGACGTGCAGATTATCGATGAAATGTAGCACTTTCGTCTGGGCACCACCCGAGCAGTGTACCATTCCATTCGGACGGATTTCGCTGAGCAGGGCTTTCACAAAGGGTGCATACGTCCGCGTGGGTGATAGCACCAGTTGGCCTACATTCAGCGGTGTACCTTCGACGGGTTCGGTCAGTTTTTTCGAACCACTGTAAACCAAGTCAGATGGTACTTCTGGATCGAAGCTCTCGGGATAGAGCGAGGCCAGATAATTACTCAGTACATCATGACGGGCGGAAGTCAGTCCATTCGACCCCATTCCCCCATTGTACTGCTTTTCGTACGTGGCCTGTCCAAACGAAGCCAGACCTACCACGACATCTCCCGCCTGAATGGTATCATTTGAAATAACATCCGAACGTTTCATGCGGGCCACTACGGTACTGTTCACCGTAATTGTGCGTACCAGATCGCCTACATCCGCCGTTTCACCACCCGTTGAGTAGATCTCGACGCCGTGTTCCCGCAACATGGCCAGCACTTCTTCCGTACCGTTGATGATCTGGGAGATGACCTCGCCAGGAATGCGGTTTTTATTCCGGTCAATCGAGCTGGAAAGCAGAATGGGTCCCGTACAACCTACGCACAGCAGGTCGTCGGTATTCATGACGATGGAATCCTGAGCAATGCCTTTCCATACGGAAACATCGCCGGTTTCTTTCCAGTACAGATACGCCAGAGCAGTTTTCGTACCCGCTCCATCGGCGTGCATGACGGTACAATAGTCCGGGTCGCCCGCGAGCGTATCGGGAACGATCTTACAGAAAGCTTTAGGGAAAAGGCCTTTGTCGAGAGCCGCAATGGCCTGATGAACGTCTTCTTTGGAGGCTGAAACGCCCCGTTGTGCATAGCGATCTTGCATGCCGCAAAGGTAGGGCGATTTTACGAGTTTAGGGTTTCCCGTTTCGAGTTTTCTACGGATACTAGCCTAGGGAGTATACACTCTTTGAAGAGGTTTTTAAATCTTGCGTTTCAATTCAAAGTGTTTACCCAGATACACCCGCCGTACCACCGGGTCAGCGGCTAGCTCTTCGGGCGTACCCGATCGCAGGATTTTTCCTTCGAACAGCAGATAGGCCCGGTCGGTAATGGACAAGGTTTCGTCTACGTTGTGGTCGGTGATGAGAATACCGATGTTACGGTACTTGAGCTTGGCGACGATGCCCTGAATTTCTTCGACGGCAATCGGGTCCACCCCGGCAAAGGGTTCATCGAGGAGAATAAACTTGGGATCTACGGCCAGACTCCGGGCAATTTCCGTCCGACGACGTTCTCCCCCTGAAAGTACCTGCCCCTTGTTTTTTCGAACGTGGGTTAAGCTCAGTTCTTCCAGCAGCGATTCCATTTTCTCCTTGCGTTCGACCTTATTCAGGTTGCCGCGTAGTTCGAGTACCGCCAGCAAGTTTTCCTCCACCGTCAGACTTCGAAAGACGGAAGCTTCCTGAGCCAGATAGCCAACGCCCAGACGGGCCCGCTTGTACATCGGCAGATTCGTTACGTCCAGATTGTCGAGGTATACTTTTCCGCTGTTGGGCTTCACCAGGCCCGTAGCCATGTAGAAAGAGGTCGTCTTTCCGGCTCCGTTGGGTCCGAGCAGTCCTACAATTTCTCCCTGAGCCACCTGGTAACTTACGTTGTCATTCACCAGCCGCTGTCCGTATTTTTTTACCAGGTTTTCCGTGCGAAGAATCATGTCGATAGTGGAAAAGTATAAGGCTTTACTAGCTAAAATTTAATGTCTTTAATCTGTAACTGAAGGCTCCGTTTTCCCTGAAACTCATTGATCTCAATCTGGTAACAGAGATCAAAGGGACGCCCGTCGAGCAATCGTTCGTAAAAGTGTGCCATGCCGAATCCGATACACGAGAAAATAGGCGAGCCTTGCTGGCGAATGTCCATTTTCAGATGTTTTTCTTTCAGGATTCGCGGCGTACCGTATAAGTGTACCTGTTCGGCGACAAATACGGGTGTCATATTTTCCGGACCAAAGGGTCCCATTTGACTGATTATGGCGTGAAATTTCTCCGAAATGGCGGATAAAGGTAATTTCATATCTACCTCCACTAGCGGTTTGAGGTGTTCCACCTGAATTTTCCGGGATAC
This sequence comes from Siphonobacter sp., assembly GCF_048595215.1. Lineage (NCBI taxonomy): Bacteria > Pseudomonadati > Bacteroidota > Cytophagia > Cytophagales > Cytophagaceae > Siphonobacter > Siphonobacter sp. The sequence goes on along the minus strand of NZ_JBMDWJ010000367.1, from coordinate 7,825 downwards.
TACTTCTTCAAATCGCTGCTGGAAGGCTGGAACGTTTTCCACTTTCAGCGTTAAGCCCGCCGCGTACATGTGTCCGCCAAACTGTTCCAGTAAGTCCGAACAGGCTTCGATGGCTTCGTACACGTCGAAGCCAGGTACCGAACGAGCCGAACCCGCCGCTTTTTCATTGGATTCAGTCAGAATGATCGTCGGTCGATAGTACTGCTCAATGCAACGACTCGCGACGATGCCAACCACTCCCTTGTTCCAGTCATTTTTGAAGAGTACCGTCGATTTGGCGGACTTCAGCAAATGATCCCGGTCAATCATCTCCAGGGCTTCCTGAGTGATTCTAGTATCAAACTGGCGACGGTCCGTATTATGAACGTTGATAATTCGAGCGAATTCTTCGGCCTCGTGTTCATCCTCGCTCAGCAAAAGATTCACGGCATCGTAGGCATGCTTGATGCGTCCAGCGGCATTGATTCGCGGACTAAGTCCAAAAACCACATTGGTAATGTCCAGCGGCGGTTTCAGTGAAGCGGCCTTGATGAGAGCCTGAAGCCCCGTACGCGGAGCGGCATTGAGTCGTTTCAAGCCGTAATGAGCCAGAATCCGGTTTTCACCCGTAATGGGTACGATATCGGCAGCGATACTAATCGCCAACAGGTCCAGATACTCAAACAAGGGCTCAACGGGGAGCTGATGGTACTGATTGTACGCTTGCAGCAGTTTGAAACCAACGCCACAACCGGTTAGCTCTTTGAACGGATACGGGCAATCTTCCCGCTTGGGATCCAGTACCGCGACGGCATCGGGTAGTACCTCACCGGGTCGGTGGTGGTCACAAATGATAAAATCGATGCCCAGACTTTTGGCTTCCGCAATTAGTTCCACGGATTTGATCCCGCAGTCGAGTGTGACAATGAGCGAAAATCCTTTTTCAGCCGCGTATCCGATACCCGGACGCTGAACGCCGTACCCTTCCTTGTAGCGGTCCGGAATATAGAATTCCAGGTTGGGATAAAACGTCTTGAGATAGCCGTAAAACAAAGCCACCGAAGTGGTACCGTCTACGTCATAATCGCCATAAATCAGAATTTTTTCCCCCTTGTCAATCGCCCGACTCAAACGCTCAACGGCCCGATCCATATCTTTCATCAGATTCGGATCGTGCAACTGACTCAACTGTGGACGAAAGAAAGACTTCGCCGCGTCAAATTCGGTGATGTTTCGTTGCCAGAGCAGCGTTGCTAAAAACGAGTTCACATTGATTGCCTGAGCCAGGGAATCAATGGCTTGCTGCTCTTCCGTCGTTCCAGGAAGTTTCTGATATGTCCAACGCTTCTCAACCATACTTGCAAAATAACGAAGAAACCGAGCGGGGTCGGCACCATTTAGAAATTTTAAGCACCCTGACAGACCCGTATATAGCAAGCGAGTCGCCCTTTTCAGAACGACTCGCTTGGTTCACTCAGCTCTAGTTTACGCCTTTACAGCGTTTCCATAGCCTTGCTCGTATCTTTTTTCTGGTGTTTATCATCCATGGTATTAAATACATAATCCCAGAGGGGAGACGATACACCAAATACTACGTTGCCGTCCTTGTAATGATGGATTGCATGATTAATCCACAAATGCTTTAAAAAGTTCTTCGGTGGTGCGTATGCGTGCACACAGTAATGTACGAGCAGGTAACCAGCGTATCCCCAAATGAAGCCCGGGAAAAACGCATAGGCAGCCTCACCCATTAATAGGAAGAAAATAGCGAACAATGTACCGGAAATGATCACGGCCAGAATTGGAGGCATCGCCAGACGGCTCTTGTCCTTAGGGTATTCGTGGTGTACACCGTGGGTAGTATACTGAAACTTGGCCCGAGCGGGTGTCGTCGGTTCAATGTGGTATACGCTCCGGTGCATCCAGTACTCAACGAAGGTAAATGCAATGAGACCCGTAACGAATAAAACGCCAATCAACCAGTTCGTTAGATCCGTATGGGTAAAGGCATACCAGCCTAAGACGGCTCCGAGAATAAAAAACAGGGAAACCGGAATCGCAATGTGAGTCCGGGAAAGTGCTTCTAGAATAGGATTATCGAAAAGCTGTTTGGTGCCGTTATTTTTCGGCTTGATTTTCTGTGGTTCCATGGCTACACGTAAGGAGGAAAGTGTAGAGAAAGTATAAATAACGGGGGCAAAGGTACGGCTGAATGGCTTTTCTTGCTCCTTAAATTTTTAATTAGGATGGATTTACGTGCGTGGGCTCCGCCTCTTCTACTTCGGATTTGATGATGGGCTCCTTTGAGCGGATGATTAAACGTAAGGACTGATCGTAAGTAATGTAGTTCCAGACCCAGTTAATGAAAATCATCAAACGGTTTTTTACCCCGACAATGGAGACCAAGTGAACGAACATCCAGGTAAGCCAGGCCAGAAATCCCTGAAATTTCAGAAAGGGTAAATCTACTACGGCCAAGTTGCGACCTACCGTAGCCATCGAGCCGAGATCTTTGTATTTGAACGGTACCAGGTTTTCTTTCCGAATAATTCGAATTAAATTTTTGGCCAGTAGTTTCCCCTGCTGAATGGCCGGCTGAGCCAGCTGAGGGTGACCGTCCGGAAATTTTTCGTCGCCCATTACCGCTGCAATGTCACCAATGGCAAAAACGTTGGGCAGACTTTCAACCTGACAATACGCATTGGTTTTGATCCGGCCCCCGCGACCCATAACTTCCGAAGGAATGCCTTCAAATGTAGTGGCTTTAACGCCCGCCGTCCAAACCAGGTTATCGGTACGAAGTTTTGTACCGTCGAGCAGATACACGTATTTTCCGTCGAAATCCGTTACCCGAGCGTTCAGCATGACATTGATACCCAGTTTTTTCAGGTATTGTTCCGACTTAATCTGCGACTCTCGGGACATGGGCTCCAGGAGTTCTCCTCCGGATTGTACCAGATAAATCTGCATTTGCCGGAAATCCAGCTCCGGATAATCTTTAGGCAGAATGTGCACTTTCATCTCAGCCAGCGTACCCGATAGTTCTACGCCCGTTGGCCCGCCTCCTACCACGACGACATTCATCAGCCCCTGCCGCTCGTCCAGATCGTCGGAAATCAAAGCCCGTTCGAAATTTTCCAGCATCCGGTTTCGTAAGGCCAGAGCCTCACCGACGGACTTCATGGGTAAGGCCCGCTCGATGATGTTCTTCATCCCGAAAAAGTTGGTTTCCGCACCCGCCGCAATGATCAGGTAATCGTACGAAATCGCTCCCATCGTGCTGGTTTCTACTTCCTGCCGTTCAGTATCAATGCTCGTTACACTGGTCACCCGAATGTGCATATTCGAGCGATTTTGAAAAGCCTTCCGTAAGGGAAACGAAATCGAACTGGGTTCCAGCCCCGCCATGGCTACCTGATAAAATAGCGGCTGAAACTGGTGAAAGTTATTGCGATCGAGTAATACGGTCTGAATTTCCGGGTATGTCGCCAGTTTTCGAGCCACGGCGAGTCCGCCGAAACCAGCTCCAATAATTACGACCCGCTTTTGAGATGTCTTGGGAATACCTGAATACATATGGTAATCGGTTGAGAAGAACGTTAAAGCGTACAGGTCCGCCTCTCTCTACTCTGCTACCTGATACCCTGCTATGGTGCTTTGTTTCAATACCTTTTCGTAGAAAAATTCGTACCTCGGTAAAATACGGTTAATGTCAAATTCTTTGGCCCGAGCCAGTGCATGAGCCCGAAAAACCGGCAATTGATCATCCTGAAGGATAATCGCTGCTTTCTCCGCCATGTCGGCAAAATCGCCAATGGCTGAGATAAAACCGGTTTTGCCCTGAATATTTACTTCGGGAATACCACCCGCGTCGGAGGAAATAATCGGTACTTCACAGGCCATGGCTTCCAGAGCGGCCAGTCCAAAACTTTCTTTTTCGGAAGGCATCACGAACAAATCGGCAATGGAAAGTACTTCTTCGATGGCATCGAGCTTACCCAAGAAGCGAACGTCTGAGCTAATGCCTAATTCACGAGCCAACTTCTCCAAACCAGCCCGTTCCGGTCCATCACCAATCAGTAGAAGCTTCACGCAGGCTTTTTCCCGTAAGAGAGCAAACATGCGTAAGATATCGTCAATCCGTTTTACTTTCCTGAAATTGGAAATATGAACCAGAATCTTTTCGCCATTGGGGGCAATGGCCGTTTTAAAGTGGTCCTTTTTCTGTTTGCGGAAACGTTCCAAATCAATAAAGTTCGGAATCACTTCGATTTCCCGCTCAATCGGAAACTGGTCGTAGGTATCTTTCCGTAAACTTTCCGAAACCGTAGTTACGCCATCCGAAGCATTGATGCTAAACGTGACGACGGGCTCGAAGGATGGATCTTTTCCGACTAAAGTAATGTCTGTTCCATGCAGTGTAGTAATGACGGGAATATGGATGCCTTGCGTACGTAAAATCTGCTTGGCCATATAAGCTGCAGAGGCATGCGGAATGGCGTAATGAACGTGCAGTAAGTCGAGCTGGTGATTTTTTACTACTTCCACCATCTTACTCGAAAGAGCTAATTCATAGGGTGGATGTTGAAACAGCGGGTAAGAAGGAATAAAGACCTCGTGGTAGAAGACATTTTCATTAAAAAAGTCCAGACGGGGAGGTTGACTGTACGTAATAAAATGAACACGATGTCCATTTTTGGCGAGTGCTTTCCCAAGCTCGGTAGCTACTACGCCACTTCCGCCGAAGGTTGGGTAGCACACAATGCCGATATTCATAGTGATAAGTAAGTTAGTCGGGTGTACAACAGAATGAATTCAGGGTTGGTTTCGCAAGGAAGCTACAAGTCCTGTATTAATTTTGGATGACCTGTTCTTGCAAGACTACGTTTTCATTCGCTGCTTTTACCGTAGAACGGGTACTCGTTCTGATTTTTCAAAGCCATCGCTTTATGCGTCATAAACCCAAACCTACTAGTAGTCAGATTACAAACGGCTTTCTTCGATTGATTCGATGGCCTAATTTACTCATTCTGGCGGCTACGCAATATCTGGTCTATACTTGTCTTATTTTTCCGGAACGTTCCTGGACGGCGGGCTTCCGGGATGTTCCTCTCTTCTGGCTAATTTTTTCAACCACCTGTATTGCCGCTGCTGGTTACATCATCAATGACTATTACGACATTAAAATTGACTTGATCAACAAGCCAGATAAGGTCATTATTGGTCGTTATCTAAAACGCCGCTGGGCCATGGGTATCAACCTGGGACTGAATTTCATGGGTGTAGCCGCCGGATGGCTGGTGGATAAGAAGATTTTTCTTATCAACGCCTGTGCTTTCGTTTTTCTCTGGCTGTATTCCAATCACCTGAAACGTTTGCCGTTTTGGGGTAATTTGATGGTTGCTTTTCTAACGGCCCTCTCATTGATTGTACTAGCAGTTCATTACCAGATTCACGAACGGGAGGTATACATCTACGCCCTGTTCGCGTTTACCATATCCTTGATTCGGGAAATCATCAAGGATATGGAAGACGTTCGGGGTGATGCCTCATTCGGCTGTCAGACCTTACCCATTCGCTGGGGACTCGTACGGACCAAGTATTTTCTGGAAGTACTCATTGCCGTTTTTCTGGTGATTCTCTTCGTCATGACGCGGCCCCTGCACGCTCCTACGCTCACGTATATTTTCATGGTGATTTCTGTACCGATCCTATTCATGGCTTACCGACTTTTCTACGCCGATACCAAGCAGGACTTCGCCTTTCTGAGCAGTTGGTGCAAGTACATCATGATGGCTGGCGTACTCACTATGCTTTTAGTATGAGTTAGGAAAAGGTCAAGGTTGTACTGTCAGCAGTAACAGTTAATTCAGCGGTTCTGCCTACTGGTAGGGCTACGTTAACGGCCTCATGCCCTATGGGAAAATCAAAGGCGATCGGGAAATCATACGCATCCGTCCAGTATCGAACGATTTCGTAGATGGAGCTACCAAAATCTTCGGGCTGGTCTTTCAGGTCAGAAAAACTACCTACCAGCAGTCCGGCTAGCTTGTCTAACTTTCCTGCCCGATGTAAGTGTACCAGATAGCGATCCAGAGCATAATGATATTCATCCGTATCTTCCAGAAAAAGAATACAGCCCTCGGTATTGATTTCCGAGCGAGTACCCATCAGATGAGACAGCAGGCATAAATTTCCACCGATTAAAGGAGCCTGTACCTTTCCTAAACGGTTGTAGGCCTGTGGAGGACTCTGATACTGGACCAATTCGCCAAAGAGTACCTTTCGCAGCGACTGCAGTGAAAATTCATCCCAGGCAAAGGTCTTCGGCATCGGTCCATGAATACTTTCGTAACCTAAAGCATAGACGTCACAGAGTACGGCGGTAATATCCGAAAAGCCAACGATCCATTTCGGTGATGTTTTAAAAGCCTTGTAATTAATCTGATCTAGAAAACGGCTCGTTCCATACCCCCCCCGAGCGGAGAAAATAGCTTTTACGGAGGCATCATCTAAGAGGCGTTGAAAATCCTCGCAGCGTCTACCATCAGTACCTGCAAAGCCATGAAAGCTTTCGTTCAGGGATTTGCTTTCTGCAACGTTCAGTCCCCAGCTTTCCAGAATTTCTCTGGCAGGAATTACGTATTGACTATAATCGATCTTACTAGCTAAAGCAGTAATGGCTACGGTGTCACCCGCTTGTAGGGCATCGGGACGAATCATATTAAAATTATTACAGGCAGTCTAGCCGACCGCCGTCTACGGGTAGGTTAATGCCGTTAATGTAAGCGGCAGCCGGGGTACAGAGAAAAGCCGCAGCGGCTCCGAATTCTTCGGGTTTTCCGATGCGTCGAAGCGGTACGCCCTGAGCCATTTCCTGCTTAACTTCTTCAGCGGTTTTGCCTTCTTTCTGAGCCCGACTTTCGGCTAGCGAAGTCAAACGGCTGGTGTTGGTATAACCGGGCAAGACATTATTAACTGTAATCGCCCAGGGACCTAATTCGGTAGCTAAGGTTTTAGACCAACTAGCAACGGCTCCGCGAATAGTATTCGAAACGCCCAAATCCGCTAGAGGAGCTTTGACGGAGGTAGAAATCACGTTGACAATACGGCCATACCCTGCCTCCTTCATACCGGGCACGAGTAATTGAACCAGTAGCTGATTACAAATAAGATGGCTATTGAATCCCTGCAGAAAAGATTCTGGCCTAGCCTCTAGGATAGTTCCTCCGGCTGGGCCACCCGTATTATTGATTAAAATATGAATCGTGGAATACTCAGCTAAAGCTGTACGAACGGCCTGCTGAACCTGTTCTGGGTACGTAAAGTCAGCAACGAGATACGAATGATGCTGATCGTTAGTTTTTACTAATTGCGAAAGTTTCTCTTGCAGAGATTTTTCATTACGGGCTAACAAGATGACGTTAGCTCCTAGTAAGGCCAATTCCTGAGCAGTGGCCCATCCAAGTCCCTGCGTACTGCCACAAACCAAGGCGGTTTTCTTATGAAGATTTAAATCCATAGCAACTGAGTTTGTTGCAAGTTTATGGATTTATAGGAAGAATAGAGAAGAAGATTGTAAAACCTACACTCAACTTATTGATACGATTAGCATCAACAAGACTAAGAGTGCTATTGAAAAGGGATATATATGCTACCCAGCAGCAGGCTACCCCGTACAACGCAAAAAAGAAGCTCCTATGGAGGGGAGCTTCTTTGATAAAGGGGAGGCGATTACCTACTTTCCCGGGGGTGAACCCAGTATCATCGGCGGAGCGGGGCTTAACGGCCCTGTTCGGGATGGGAAGGGGTGAACACCCGCCCTATGATCGCCCTTGGTCTTTCA
>NZ_JBMDWJ010000366.1:0-7611 GCF_048595215.1 Siphonobacter sp. | reverse complement strand
TATCATCGAAGAATGCGAGAACAGTTTGCGTCGTCTGCGTACCGACTACATCGACCTGTACCAAATTCACTGGCCTGACATCACTACGCCGATTGATGAGACCATGGAAGCCTTGCAAACGCTACTCCAGCAAGGAAAAATCCGGGCGGCGGGGGTTTGTAACTACTCGCTGGACCAAATGAAAGAAGCCAATCAAACGCTTAAGCTGGCTTCCAATCAGGTACCCTATAGTATGGTAGAGCGGACGATTGAAAAAGACGTTGTTCCGTACGCCATCGAAACGCAGACGGCCATTATCGCGTATAGTCCTTTGCAACGGGGTATTCTGACGGGAAAAATTAAGCCCGGTCATGTCTTTGCCGAAGGGGATCACCGCCCCACTACGAAGTTCTATAAGCCAGAAAATATTGAACGAATCAACGCTTTTCTGGATAAAATTCGTCCGATAGCCGATGAAAAACAGGCGACATTGTCGCAATTAGTCATTCGCTGGACCATTGATCAGCCCGGTATCACCGTAGCTCTGGTCGGAGCCCGGAACGCTGAACAGGCCATTCAGAATGCTCGGGCCGCTCAGATTCAGCTTTCGAGCGAAGAAATGAATCAAATTAATGCGTCGCTTTCCGAGCTGGTACTCGCTGAATAATCAATTACTTAACTAGTATTCGTGGCCAAGGAGGGGTTTGTAGAGGTCTACAAGCCCCTCCTTTTTTTGTGTAACTGAACCGCTAAATCCCTTCTCTAGAATCTTTCTAATATCCACTCAAATCTTGCTCTCCTACAAAATTAATGCGTTTTAACCGGCTGAATCATTGCAACGGTTTGCCGAAAACCACTATTTTTGCCTCAGTACTATTCAAAGGGTGTTTATAAAAATTTCATTTTAAACGTCTTCCTTTGGATCATAAGCCTATTTGATACCCTAACCCTACGATGCGTTGCAGGTCACCTTGCTGCAACAAACGATCGTACTCACCCAATTAGCGAAAGCATGATCCCCGAAGTTGTTCAGACCATACCGCTTCAGTACTACATTTATCTTGCTACAGCCCTTTTTGTGATTGGAATTGTGGGGGTACTGACCCGCCGAAATGCCATCATCATTTTTATGTCCGTAGAATTGATGCTAAATGCCGTCAACCTGTTGTTGATCGCCTTTTCGGTCTACCGCTCGGACCCCAACGGTCAGGTGTTTGTATTCTTCATTATGGCCGTTGCGGCCGCTGAAGTAGCCATCGGCCTGGCCCTGATTGTCATGATTTACCGAAACGTTCGGTCCCTTGACATTGGCTTGCTCAATAAACTGAAGTGGTAATTTTCTAATCATCGCCTTAATCGATGATGTATTCTTTATTCCCAGCCAACGGCTAACAGTCCTTATGAATCTAGCCCTGCTTATTCCTCTACTGCCTTTTCTCGGTTTTCTAATTAACGGATTAGGATTCCGGCGAATTCCTAAGTCTCTGGTTGGTATCATCGGCACCGGAGCCGTAGTGGCTTCCTTTGCTTTGGTACTTAGTCTTTTCCTGAATTTTTCGGGTGAAGCTCAGCACATACCGCTGTACGACTGGATTACGGTCGGTCCGCTGCATATTTCCTTCAGCTTTCAGATCGATCAGCTTTCCCTGATTATGATGCTGATTATTACGGGAATTGGTTCGCTCATTCACCTGTACAGCATCGGCTATATGCACCACGATGAAGGCTTTGGTAAGTTCTTCGCCTTTCTCAACCTGTTCGTCTTCTTCATGCTCCTGCTGGTCATGGGCTCGAATTATCTAGTCATGTTTATTGGCTGGGAAGGCGTTGGTCTCTGTTCGTACCTACTCATTGGCTTCTGGAATCAAAATCCTTCGTACGGCTACGCAGCCCGCAAAGCGTTTGTCATGAACCGAATCGGCGATTTAGGCTTTCTGATTGGTATTTTCCTGATTCTGAATCAATTCGAAAGTCTGGAGTTTGCGAGCGTATTCCCGGCGGCGGCTCAGCTAAGCGTAGGCGATCAAGGTATTTTCTGGATTACGCTCTGTCTGTTCATCGGAGCGATGGGAAAATCCGCTCAGATTCCCCTCTATACTTGGCTCCCCGACGCCATGGCGGGTCCGACACCCGTATCGGCCCTGATCCACGCCGCGACGATGGTAACGGCGGGTATTTATATGATTGTTCGCTCGAATGTCCTGTATACGCTGGCTCCGGACACCCTGCACCTCGTCGCCTGGATTGCCCTGATTACGGCTCTGCTGGCGGCTTCGATTGGTCTGTTCCAAAACGATATTAAGAAGGTACTTGCTTACTCTACGGTATCGCAGTTAGGCTATATGTTCCTGGGCTTGGGCGTTGGAGCGTATACTTCCGGCTTCTTCCACGTCATGACGCACGCGTTCTTTAAAGCATTGCTTTTCTTAGGAGCGGGTTCGGTTATTCACGCCATGAGCAACGAACAGGACATCCGGTACATGGGTGGCTTACGCAAGAAGTTACCGATTACGTTCCTGACGTTTTTGCTCGGTACCATTGCGATTTCAGGAATTCCACCGTTCGCGGGCTTTTTCTCCAAAGATGAAATTCTGGCTCACGTCTTCGAACACAGTCCGCTGATGTGGGGACTGGCCGTAATCGGTTCGATGATGACGGCATTTTACATGTTCCGTCTGCTTTTCCTGACCTTTTTCGGCGAATTTCGGGGTACGCACGAACAGGAACATCACCTGCACGAGTCGCCTTTTTCGATGACGTTGCCTCTGATCGTATTGGCGATATTATCCGTACTAGGAGGTTTTCTGAACGTGCCCGCCATACTGGGCGGTTCGGCGAAACTATCGGCGTATCTGGATCCCATCTTCGCTTATTCCAAACAGGTAAATCCTGAGGCCTTCGCCGAGACGCACCTCGACCATTCGACGGAATTCATGCTTATGGGTGTATCCGTGGCCGGAGCCGCCCTGGCGATCATCGTTGCGTTTGTGATGTATGTCAGCCGGAAATCAGTACCTGCTCCGGATGCTGAAATAACGGGTTTACCCAAGCTGGTGTATCACAAATACTACATCGACGAGCTGTACGATTCGCTGTTTGTTAAACCGATCCAGGCTCTTTCCCGCGTATTCTATAACGTGACAGATCGACTCCTGATTGATCGTTTCGGCGTAGAAGGACTGGGCAATTTCGTTCGCGGCCTATCGAATGAGTTCCGGTTGCTGCAAACCGGTACTACTTCGTTTTACGTGTTCATTATGGTTATGGGCATTGCCGCCATACTCATGTACAGCCTGCGTACGCTCATTTTTGGTAACTAAGACTCATCGGATCTATGCTCACCCTTGTTCTCATACTCATTCCGCTACTCGTTGCTCTGGTATTACTGGCCCTGCGGGGCGGTGCTGTCAAACGGGTAGCCCTGATTGCCTCCCTAGCCGAACTGGCTCTGGCCGTTTATGTGCTAAGCACTTTTCAACCCGATACGACGAGTCAATTTTCGTTAAGTTATCACTGGATTAAATCCGCGGGCGTACAGTTTGCCATCGGTATCGATGGCATTAGTATCTTACTGGTTTTGCTAAGTACACTGCTGGTACCGCTGATTATTCTATCGACGTTCAATCATAGCTATCGTAATCCTTCTTCTTTCTACGCTTTGATTCTGTTTATGCAATCGGCGTTGGTAGGGGTATTCGTGGCAAAGGATGCGTTTTTGTTCTACTTCTTTTTCGAAGCAGCCCTGATTCCGATTTACTTTATTGCGGCTCTGTGGGGCGGTGAAAACCGGATTAAGGTAACCTTCAAGTTCTTTATATACACCATTTTCGGTTCGCTGTTCATGTTGTTGGGTTTGGTGTATCTGTACCTGCAAACGCCCGGCACGCACAGCTCTCTGCTAACGGCTTTTTACGGATTAAACCTGTCGGCTTCGCAACAAGGTTTTCTCTTCTGGGCCTTATTCATTGGATTTGCCATTAAAATGCCCATTTTCCCCTTCCACACCTGGCAACCCGATACGTACGTGGAGTCGCCTACGCCCGCAACGATGCTGCTGGCAGGAATCATGCTGAAGATGGGAACCTACGGACTTATCCGTATCGTACTGCCGATCGTACCCGAAGGCGTACAGCAATGGGGAATCGTTGCCATTGTACTAGCCGTGATTGGTATTGTGTACGGTTCAATCATTGCGATCCAGCAACAGGATATGAAGCGGCTGGTGGCGTACTCGTCGTTTGCTCACGTCGGCCTGATGGCGGCGGGTATTTTCTCCCTGACGCTCGACGGCTTACAGGGTTCGCTTATTCAGATGCTGGCCCACGGTATTAATGTGGTCGGTCTGTTTTTTATTGTTGAGATCATTTTCAGTCGAACGCAATCCCGCGATCTGGCTCAACTCGGCGGTATTACGCAGAATTCACCCGTACTCAGTGTTTTCTTTATCATCCTGGTACTAGGTAGCGTAGCTCTACCCCTCACGAATGGTTTTATCGGTGAGTTTTTGTTACTGAAAGGCGTCTTTACCTACAATACCTGGCTGGGCGTTATTGCCGGTACGACGATTATTCTGGGAGCAGTCTACATGCTTCGGATGGTGCAGAAATCCATGTTTGGTCTCCAAACTACCGTTACTGAACAGTTTACTGATTTAAATCTCAACGAAATTCTGGTGCTGGCTCCGCTGGCGGTGTTTGTCTTCTGGATCGGCCTGTTCCCGAACGGATTCCTGAAACTTACCGAACCTGCCGTAGCTGAATTGCTGCGAGCCATGAAATGATCTTTCCACCCGTGACCTTTCCAGCGTTATGCTATCCATTATTTCTCTCTCTATTTTTGGCATTCTGAACCTCTTCTTAGGGTTCCTGAAATCCCGACAGGTACTCCTGCCCGCTACGTTGTTTTTTTTACTGGTAGCTCTGGTACTGAACTCGCTCGACTGGAATGATCAGGCTCTGTATTTCAGCGACATGTTACGGGTCAATAACCTCTTTGTTAACTTCTCGGCCATTGTTCTGGTTACCTCACTTTTTGTGGTCAGCCTCTCCCGCAGCTTTGGGGGCGATGATGAGCACACCCACCCGGCGGAGTACTACGCCATTCTACTTTTTTCAGTAGCTGGGGCTTTGATGATGATTGGTTTTGAAAACCTGATCATGCTTTTTGTGGGCGTGGAAGTGTTGTCAGTAGCCATGTACGTATTGACGGGTACGGATAAACGTAATCTGCGTTCGAACGAAGCCGCTTTGAAGTATTTCCTGATGGGTTCGTTCGCCACGGGTATTTTACTATTTGGCGTAGCCATGATTTACGGAGCTACGGGTTCTTTCAAACTGGGCGGTATTGCTACCTATGTGGAAGTTGCTATCCGCTACGGTTCGGTTTCTCCCCTACTGTATGTGGGCTTGCTGTTACTCTTTATCGGCATGCTTTTTAAAGTTTCGGCGGCTCCCTTCCACTTCTGGACGCCCGACGTATACGAAGGAGCTCCTACGATTTTCACGGCTTTCATGTCTACCGTAGTGAAAACGGCTGGCTTTGCCGCTCTGTACAAACTGGCCTCGGTAGCTTTTGGAGGAGCTTACGGCTTCTGGGCTCAGACGCTAGCCATTATTACGGTACTGACCTTGCTCGTGGGCAATATTACCGCGGCGTACCAGACCAGTTTCAAACGCATGATGGGCTATTCGAGCATTTCGCACGCGGGCTATTTACTGCTGGGTGTGGTAGCGAACGTTTCGGCTTCCCCATCGGCTATTCTGTTTTATTCACTGGCGTACTCCCTGGCTACTGTTTCCGCCTTTGGGGTACTGATGGTGGTTTCGGAGAAAAAACTCTACGATGGGGGTGCCGACGAACGCTACGAAGCCTTCAATGGCTTGGCTAAAACCAATCCTCTATTGGCTTTTGTCATGACGATTTCAATGCTTTCGCTCGCCGGAATTCCATTAACAGCCGGTTTTTGGGGGAAATTTTTCATCTTCTCGGCGGCAGTCCAAGCGAATCTTACTTCCCTGTTAGTCATTGCTGTACTGATGTCCTGCGTAGGTATTTACTATTACTTCCGGGTAATTATTTCGATGTATTTAAAACCTAGTGACAATAATCCGGTTATCGTTAGCAACGGATTTAAATTAACTTTGCTCCTCACTACAGCATTAACACTCCTTTTGGGTGTTTTTCCTGATCTGGTGAAGAACATATTCTAGGTTTTACAACACATTCAACCCTTGAAGCAGACCCTTCAGCAACCTTTGGAGACGAAGAAATCCAAGCTACTCAACACGCGTGATTTAATTGCCTACTTTCTTGTAGCCGGTACAGGAGCCGCCGTTCAAATTATTGCCGGCGGTTTTTTTCGGGAGTACATGAGCTATTATGCTTCTGTATCGCTAGGCTACATTGTTTCTTTTATCGTTGGTTTTGTTCTAACGAAACTTTTTGCCTTTGATGCCAAGAGTTCTGGACAGACCCGTCGCGAGATGGTTAAGTTTGGCATGGTGGCCGTTCTTTCCTTCTTTATTACCCTTGGAGGCTCGAGTCTGGCTTTGTACGTTTTCAACGTCATCCATCCCGAACCTTTCTTCTATGAATTCCCGCTGTCCTTTTTACCGGAGAAAGCCCGCAATATTAATGTCAAGGAATTTGGTGGTCTACTCGTGGGTATGGGAATGAGTTTTACGAGTAACTACATCATGCACAAAACCTTTACGTTCAAATCAACGGGTTTTTACGATCGAATAAAGGATTATCTCAAAGGCATTCCCGAATAGGATTCATTCTACTCCTTTCGACCAAACCTTAAGATTCATTAGAGGGAATCTTAAGGTTTTTTTTATCTTGAAATAGTATTTTATCCAAAAAATATAGGATTTATTAGGACAAAAGTAAGAAATTGGGCAAAAAACTTAAAAAAACCTTAAAGCAATGCTTGTTTTATTGAAAATCTAAGCCCAACTTTGTCACGGCAATAAACCCTAAAATCATCACAAAAATGAAAAAATTGTTCGCCCTGTTCCTCCTAGGCACAATGGTTTCTTTGGCAGCTTGCCAAGAAAAGAAAGCTGAATCTACTGAAACTGCTGATTCTGCTGCTGTAACGGTTGATACGACGACTGCAGTTGACACGGCAATGACGGCTGATACGGCTGCTGCTGATACTACGAAATAATTCGTTGGTAGGAACCAAGCCAAAGCCTTGCCTTACGGTAAGGCTTTGTCGTTTTTTGTAGGATGGAGTCGCTCTTACATCAACATTTGCCTTCGGATACGGTTGCCTACTGTTTGAGTCTCTGGCAACAACATCCTTTTCATTTCCAGATTACCCGCCCTCGCCGCAGTAAATTCGGCGACTACGCCTACTGCTCCCTTAAAGGCCATCGGATTTCCATCAACGGAAACATGAACCGTTACGCCTTCCTCATCACGTATTTGCACGAAGTAGCCCATCACCGGGTCTGTATCCGGTTCGGTACGGGCGTTGCTCCGCACGGACGTTCCTGGAAAAAAATGTTTCGGGAATTATTACAGCCTGTTCTAACCGAACACGTGTTCCCTGCGGATATTTTACTTCCCTTGCTTGATTACGCCCGTGACCCCAAAGCGGCTCCGGCTTCGCACCAGCCCCTGTAT
>NZ_JBMDWJ010000365.1:0-3138 GCF_048595215.1 Siphonobacter sp. | reverse complement strand
ACCTTTTGGAATTTTTACGTTCCGCTTGCCAATCTGGATGTATGGCCCATACTGACCGTTGAGTACTTTCACCGTGGTATTTTCCGGAAACTCCTTAATGATTTTATTGGCTTCGGCGGTTCGTTTATTCTGGATGATCTGAATGGCCTCGGCCAGGCTAATCGTATCCAGATTCATGCCCCGGGGTAGGGAATAGAACTTGCCATCGTGCTTCACGTACGGACCAAAACGGCCTTTACCCTTCGAAATGGGTTGACCTTCGAATTCGCCAATAGCGTCGGAAGCTTCGGCAGCCCGTTTTTCCTGAATCACTTGAATGGCTCGTTCTTCGTCAATCGTATACGGATCATCGCCTTCGCTCAGATTGTAGTACTTCTCATCGAACTTGATGTACGGACCGAGTTTACCAATGTTTACCAGCAACTCTTTGCCTTCCAGTTCACCAACGGTACGCGGCAGTTTGAAAAGCTCAATCGCTTCTTCCAGCGTAATGCTTTCCAGCAATTTATCCTTGGGAAGGGGAGCGTATTGCGGCTTTTGTTCTTCCTTCGAATCCCCTAGTTGAGCGAACGGACCGTATTTGCCTAAGCGAACCGAAACCATACGACCGGTTTTGGGATCGATACCCAGCTCGCGGGCCGATTTTACGGAACTACGTTCGGCGGAGGAACTTTGCTCAATCGTGAGGTGAAAATTCTTGTAGAAGTTGTCGATCATGCGTTGCCATTCGATCTGGCCTTCCGCAATTTTATCGAACTCTTCTTCCATATCCGCCGTGAACTTGAAATCGACGACGTTATCGAAATTATCTACCAGAAAGTCATTAACGATCATTCCGATGGTTGTCGGAAAGAGTTTTGCTTTTTCCGTACCATAGGTTTCCTTACCTGTCTTCTCCGTGAGTTCATCATTTTTCAATGTCAACTCTTTGAAGTTTCGTTCTTTACCGGGCCGGTCTTCCTTGACGACGTACTCCCGCTTGATGATCGTTGAGATGGTCGGAGCGTAGGTGGAAGGACGACCAATGCCGCGTTCTTCGAGTTCCTTTACCAGACTGGCTTCCGTAAAACGGGCAGGTGGGCGACTAAATCGCTCGGTCGCTTTCAGGATGTCCAGATTTAGAATCTGACCAATAGAAAGCGGGGGCAACATCCCTTTGCTTTCTTCGTCCTCATCATCCTTGGATTCCAGATACACTTTCAGGAAACCATCAAACTTAATGACCTCACCTTGGGCGATGAGTTCTTCTGAAGTAGTAGAAATGCCAATAGTTGCTGTGGTACGCTCTAATTGGGCATCAGCCATTTGTGAGGCGATACCACGTTTCCAGATCAATTCATACAAACGCTGCTCCTGACGGGTTTCGCCCGCTGAAGGTACGGAGAAGTCCGTGGGCCGGATGGCTTCGTGAGCTTCCTGAGCCGAATCATTCTTGGTTTTGTACCGACGCTGTTGCGAGTATTTCTCACCAAACTGCTCAATGATAGACGCTTTCGACTTGGCCAAGGCTTCCTCGCTCAAGTTCGTTGAATCCGTACGCATGTAGCTGATCTTACCGGCTTCGTACAGTTTCTGAGCGTACTGCATGGTCGCGGCTACGGCGAAACCCAGTTTGCGGCTGGCTTCCTGCTGGAGCGTCGAGGTGGTAAAGGGCGGAGCGGGAGACTTCTTGGCTGGTTTAGTCTCCAGATTCCGGATGCTGAAGGTAGCACCTTTACACTTTTCCAGAAAAGCTCGTGCTTGAGCTTCCGTTTCGAAATTTTTCGGCAATTCAGCCTGTAGTACCTTATTACCGTCGAGCAGAAATTGAGCAACTACTTTGAAGCTCGATTTGCTCTGGTGCTGGTCGATACTACGTTCGCGTTCAACCACCAAACGCACCGCAACGGACTGTACACGACCC
The DNA here is from genome assembly GCF_048595215.1 of Siphonobacter sp. Taxonomy (NCBI): domain Bacteria; kingdom Pseudomonadati; phylum Bacteroidota; class Cytophagia; order Cytophagales; family Cytophagaceae; genus Siphonobacter; species Siphonobacter sp. The sequence continues at coordinate 1,235 of NZ_JBMDWJ010000365.1, read as the reverse complement.
GCCGAAAGACCGCGTTTTACCTTTTCCCACAAGACGGGCGAAAGTTCGAAGCCAATCAGACGGTCCAGTACCCGGCGAGCCTGTTGAGCGTTCACCAAATCCTGATTGATGGTACGTGGACTTTGGATGGCTTTCTGAATGGCCGTTTTGGTGATCTCCCGGAAAACGATACGTTTCGTCGTATCAGGTAAGCCGAGGGTCTCTTTCAGGTGCCAGGAGATTGCTTCTCCTTCGCGGTCGTCGTCGGTTGCCAGCCAAACTTCCTGCGAAGATTTTGCCAGTTGCCGTAGTTCATTGACCACTTTTATCTTTTCGGGAGAGACTTCGTACGTTGGTAAAAAACCATTTTTGATGTCAATAGCGAGGCCTTTATCGGGTAAATCCCGGACGTGTCCGTAGCTGGATTTAACCTGAAAATCAGCTCCTAAATAACCTTCAATGGTCTTTGCCTTCGCCGGTGACTCCACAATGACGAGGTTCTTTTTAGCCATAGTTAGTGGTAGTAGGGGTATGGGAAGTGTCTGCCAAAGTAAAGGACAAAATTCCGAAACCACTGCAATTCGTGCCTTTCAAGCCTAAACTTATTGGCAGATTTGCTTGTTAAAATGATATAAAACTACATGCCAATAGAAACGGCGGGATTGTTAAATGCAGTAGCTATGTATAATAGTTAAGCAGGATTTTCAGATTTTATCGAAATATGACCCCGCATGTTTTGTATTTTTGAGGGCGAAACCTGTTCCTTCATTTATTTAAACGATTAGATACAACGATGGCTTTTGACATTGAGATGATTCAGACCGTGTACGCCCGGATGCCCGAACGAGTGGCCGCCGCTCGGCAAGTACTCGGTCGACCCCTGACCCTCTCCGAGAAAATTTTATATTCTCACCTTTGGGAAAATCCTCTGGAAAGAGCGTACTCACGGGGAAAAGATTACGTTGATTTTGCACCCGACCGCGTGGCGATGCAAGATGCAACGGCTCAGATGGCCCTGTTGCAATTCATGCAGGCGGGTCGTCCGCAGGTAGCCGTACCTTCAACGGTACACTGTGACCACTTGATTCAGGCTAAAGTAGGAGCTACCGAAGATCTTAACAATGCAGTACAACAATCGAAGGAAGTATTCGATTTTCTTTCTTCGGTATCTAATAAGTATGGTGTAGGGTTCTGGAAACCCGGTGCCGGTATTATTCACCAGGTAGTATTGGAAAACTACGCGTTTCCCGGCGGTA
>NZ_JBMDWJ010000364.1:0-16750 GCF_048595215.1 Siphonobacter sp. | reverse complement strand
GTAAGACATACCCCGTTTCGATGGCCGCCCGCCCGCCCGAATACTGCTGTGCGGTGGCTTCGGCCAGTGCCTCGGCTCCTTTCTTTCCTTTTTTACCCCCACTGGTTGCCTTACGGGCCAGATCGTTGTTAACGGCTCCCGTACGCCAAGCCGAATAGTCCTGAGCCTGCACCCACGATACGCCTACGACGGGATACATCCGGAAACCGGGGTACCGCAGGTATTGCTCTACATACGTATCATTAAAGGCCATTTCGCTGGCCCAAACCGTGGTATCGGGCAGAGCGGCTTCGTAAAACTCCTGCGAAGAATCGCGTTGAATTGCGTAAAGGTATTCCAGGTAGTGCACGTTGGCAATTTCCGTTTCGTCCATAAAAAAGGACTGCACCGTTACGGTCCGATCCACATTGTTGTGAACCCCCGCGACATCTTCTTCCAGCGAACCCATCACAAAGCGACCGCCTTCGATGTACACCAGGTTCGGTCCGGTCGGCTGACCTTTGAAGCTTTTGGGCGTCGAGAAACCTTCTTTTGCGTTGTAGGCGATGCCCGTGGCGGTACTGTTCTTGCCAATATGCACACTATCCGGTCGCTTGTTTTTCTTACAGGACGTGGTAAGTAGCATCAATGCTCCGAGCCAATAAAAAAGCGTTTTCGTTTTCATCATAGCTTATGTATTAGGGTGTATAGGGATCTGGATCTGCGGGTGGTACTGGCGTCATCCCGCGGTAATTAGTTACAGGCAAAGCGTTCGGGAAGTTTGCAAAAAAATAATGCGACGAAGCGTACCTTCAGACTTCACTATTTGTATAAAATGCGGTAGTATATCGTAAGATGTCGTTCGTACGCATTCGTAAAAATCAGTCAGGCATACGGCTACCCTTTTCTTTCGTAGCAATTCTTTTATATGTACAAATAACCTCTCCAGACGAGGAGGGTTTAAAAAATTTTAATCATCCTTGTAGTGAATTACGCTTTCTTTTCTCGCTACGTATGAAAACTTACCTTAATACGCTTTTCTTCTTTTACCTGGTGTTTTCGCTGTTGGCTACGGGTAGTATACAGGCTCAATCTTTTGCGAAAGGGGCTGACGTAGGCTGGCTTCACCAGATGGAAGCCACGGGTTATGTTTTTTACAATGAGCAGGGAAAGCCTCAGGATTGTCTTGCGATTCTCCACGATCACGGCATCAACTCCATTCGTTTACGCGTGTTTGTGAATCCCAATGACGATAAGATCAACGGCCATTGCCGGAAGGAAGAAGTGGTAGCGATGTCGAAACGAGCCCAAGGCATGGGCTTTCGGATTATGATTGATTTTCACTACAGCGATTCATGGGCGGATCCGGGCAAACAGGTGAAACCCGCCGCCTGGGCTCATCATTCCGTCGAGCAGCTAAACCAGGATGTCTACGACCATACCCTGGAGGTGATGGAGGCCTTGCAACAAGCGGGGGTGCGTCCGGAATGGGTACAGATCGGTAACGAAATTCGCGGGGGCATGCTGCGGCCCGAAGGCAGTACGGATCATTATCCGCAATTGGCCCGTTTCATTACTAGTGGCTATCAGGCGGTGAAAAAGGTGAGTCCTTCTTCTAAAGTCATCGTTCACCTGGATCGGGGGAATGATAAGGCCTACTTTAAGCAATTTTTTGATGGCATCAACGCCCACGGAGCCCAATACGATGTCATTGGTCTCTCCTACTACCCCTACTGGCTAAAACAGGATTATACCGAATCGATTCAGGATCTACAGGAAAACCTAACGAATCTGGTAATCCAGTACGGTAAGGAGGTGATCATTACCGAAGTGGGCGGTGAAGATACGGCCGTTGACAACACCTACACTATGCTGCTTGCCGTACTGGATACGGTTCGAGCCGTACCGAATGGGAAAGGATTAGGCGTTTTTTACTGGGAACCGCAGGGAGCAAAAAGCTGGAGTCACTACGCGTTGAGTGCCTGGGGAGCTGATGGCAAACCTACAAAAGCCTTGAAAGCTTTCCTGAACTAAGAAAGGGTAGAAAAGAACGGTACCCATCGCATGGCATTTCTTGCGTTTTATGGCAAAAAGCCTGAGGCGATAGGAACATCTTCCTTATGAGCTGTTGCCCTTAGATGTTTTTCTTTAAAGCAATCCAAACTTAAGACCAATGTTAACAGTCCAGAATGCGTTTGGGTTTACCCAGACGACCCTGGAACCAGGGCTAATTACCTCCTGCTCGCTGCCCATAATGCGGTGATAGCTGCCTTCGGCAAACACCCCAATTCCGATCAGCGATACGACGATTCCCAGTTTCGGGGCCACGCCAAACCGATCACTAGCATACGTGAGCGTCTGCTCGTTCTGGGCCGTAATCCGGCTTTTGATTTGGTACTTACCCGCCTCCACACCCAGGTACGGGCGAATGACTCCCCGGGTAAACGAGTACTCGATTAAACCCGTTAACGGAACCACTGTATTTCTTTGCTGGAATGATGACTGGGTAGAGCTAATGCTGGGCATCGTCAGGTATTTGGCCGCAGCACCAATGGCTACTTTACCTAATTGTACTTTCGCGGCAGCTCCGACGCCGTAGCTGAACTTTTCATCCTGCCATGAGGACTTCGTACCCACTCCGTGCACATACAGCCCGAACTGACTGTAGGCGGACGTGGATAACAGGCAGAAAAGGGCGAATAATCCGTATGTATATCTTCTCATTTCAAACCACTCAGGCGTGTATCAAACCGTTTGTTGTGCTTCATAAGCGATCAAACCTGCTGGAAAACCGATGCATTCTGCAATACGTAAGATTGTGCTCATGATTCGTTCAAGCTGGTAAGGATCTGGCGTTTAACTTGTAATACGCTCCTTGTTCGTCTTCTACTGAACCAAAGTATCCATTTAACAACACAAGATACAACGCTTCAAACCGAATGGTTTTTCTGTGAAACAAAATAGCAAGCGTATACAAGTGAGAGGGAATCTTTAGCACTTTTTTATACGATAATCCTACTAATAACGCTACGCTAAAACGTAAACCCTTCGGCATACGAACCTAAAGTTTGTAATGATTTCGTATCATCCGTTCGTAGGTCGATTCGGGCAGGATTCGTTTCAGCAGGACCGAGAGTTTTTCAAGCGGTTTCCCAACCCGGTAGATTCGCTTTACGCTTGGACTTTCAATGATGGAACCTACCAAGGGTCCAAACACATCGGCACTGATGCCCTGATCAACACTTTCGTCAATCATCTGGTACGTACGATCAAAATCCTGTTTGTAAATATTGTCATCCGCCAGTTTTGCCTTGACCCGATTCTTGTTGATATCGGTCTTCACGCCGCCGGGTTGGATGGAACAAACCTGTATGCCATACGTAGTCAGCTCCAGCCGTAACGTTTCGGTCAGGCGATCCAGAGCCGATTTCGAGGCACTGTAGCCCCCTCGAAAAGGCAGTCCCGCTTCGGCGGCGATGGATGAGATGTTGATGATATACCCTTTTTGCTGCTTTCGCATGGTAGGCAGAACGGCCTGAATGGTACGTAAACTCCCCATCAGGTTTGTATCCATGACGCGTTGAAACTCATCAATGGGCAGGTACTCCAGGGGAGCGGCAATGCCCAGTCCGGCATTATTGATGAGCACATCCAGACGACCCGATTCCTTCAAAATCCGCTCCAGGGCGTTTTGAATACTGGTCGAATCGCAAACGTCCATATTCAGTGTTTTGAAGGGCTTGGTCTGACTTTCAATGGATCGGGACGTGCCATAAACCTGATACCCTTTACCAGCCAAATACGTTGCGATTTGCTCCCCTAAGCCCGAAGAAGCCCCTGTAATTAATATAACCTTAGACATTTGTAACGGAGGAAAATTCGTAAACGGACGATTCAGAAGGTATGAATCATGGATTAAAGGTAGGACAGTCCTTGCCGGTTTGTATCCAAAGACGGGTTATTTTCCTTAACCGACCGTTTTGAAGACGAGAATAAAGGCCGTGCGTAAGCGGCAGCTTCAGGCTGGATTACGGATTTTCAAAGTCTCATTCTCTAAGTACCTCTTACACGTTTAGGCTAAACCGTGAGGTGGGTTTCAGTGAAAATTTTCAAAAGTCAGAGCCTTTTTTTTGGAAATAACCCGAACGCGGGCCTTACCTTTGCCGCCATGCCTCCTTTCATCAAATCCATTAGCGTTGTCTTTCTGACCGGCCTTTTGCTGGTGAGGACGTTGGTGGTGCCGATGGTTTTTCTGGATTTCAGTCTGCGTCAGGAGTACATCAAAACGTACCTGTGCGAGAATCGATCTCGTCCGGAATTGCACTGCGATGGTACCTGTTATCTGGCTAAAAAATTAAAGGCTACGCAGGAATCCGAGGAAAAACAGGCCAGCCAACGCTTTTTATCCCAACTGCTTGAAATGCCCGCGAAACTTTCCGAGCTCGCCATTTCATTCAAACCCTCCGCTTACGTTTTCTGGCAGGCCGTACCCGCTCCGGCGTACACGTGTTTTTTCCCTGCCAGTCTACCCAAAGGCATCTTTCGTCCGCCCAAGCTTCTTTCTTTCTTTGCGTAAGGGCATTTTTTTAGTTTGCTGTTGTCGGTTTTCAGTCCAACGCTTTTGAATTGGATTGTAACCTACTGATGGTTAATTCATTAACCGTCTTTTGCAAATACTGATCTGCAGTACAGCTTGGAATGGCTGTAGAGGATTCACGGTTTTCTCAAAACCGACGATTCTACGTTGATCGCTGGTCGATGCCCTTGTCGAAGAAGCTTCGGAGCTTCCTGCCTCTGTTTATGGCAAGTTCCTTCTCTTACTCTCCCTTTGAATTCTAATGGAGGATTTCATTCGTACACCCTGCGAATGAATCGATCCCTTTCTCATCTATTCATGAAAACATATATTCTTCTTTTTGTGTGCCTGTTTCTAAGCGTTACAACTTATGGTCAGTCGGACCTGGGAAATCTCAAAGGTCGTATCGTCACTTTCCAGCATGAAGCCGTCGCCGGGGCTTCGGTTACCTTGCAAAACACGGGGTTCGGTACCACCACCGATGCGGAAGGGCTATTCAACCTTTCCTCCATTCCGGCGGGAACGTATGTACTCGTCGTATCCAACGTTGGCTACACGGCTTATACCCAGCACATTCGGATCGTCGCCGGAAAAAATCCCTTTCTGAACCTTCAGCTCTCCGAAAGCCGACAAGAATTGAAGGAAGTCGTGGTCAGCACCTCCCGAAACGCGTATCAGGTACTCAAATCAACTACGGCGACTCGAATGGATGTGCCCCTGCTGGAAACGCCGCAGTCCGTACAGGTGGTTTCTTCGGCGGTCCTGCGGGATAGACAGGCGTTCACCCTCAATGAAATTGCCAGTGCCTTTACGGGGATGAAAACCAATAATGGTAACGGATCTTTTCAAATCCGGGGCTTTACGGCCTATTCACCCAATGATGCCAGTTTTCTGCTCTATAATGGCGTTCGTGGCAACCTGTTTCTCTGGAGTCAGCAACCACTTTTGTACAATATTGAATCGGTCGAGCTGCTTCGCGGTCCTTCGGGAGCCTTGTTTAGCGAAGGCTCGCCGGGTGGCGTCATCAACTTTATCACGAAGCAACCCCTGGCCGAGAAACGGGCTAGTGTGGATGTATCCCTGGGCAGCTGGGCGTTTCGGCGAGCCTCGGTTGACTTCACGGGTCCGCTCTCCCGGAACCAAAAGCTTTTATACCGGGCCATTGTCGGCTACGATCGATCGAAGAGTTTTCGGGATTACCAGGACAAGGAGAATCTTTTCATTGCTCCTTCCCTGACCTACCTTTTCAGCGATCAGACTTCGTTAGCGTTAGAGCTGAATTACGCTCACCAGAAGGCCGTTCAGCAATACGACAACGGCAGTTACATCTATACGCGACCGGACGGCACCTTTGATTTCAACTACTACCCAAATCATCTGACCATTCAAAGCCCGACGGATTACGGTCGCACCGATAACGCCTCCGCGACCTTAACCTTCAACCACCAATTCAGCAACAAACTTAAACTGACCGTAGTGGAACGGGCCGTTCGGAATGTACTTGACTTTACCGACCATATCCCGCTGGGAAGAATCAAAAATGATTCGATCAGCCGGGCGTATCAGGATTGGGAAACGGATCGGTTCAGTCTGCAAACCACAGCTTTTGTTAGCTATACGGCAAAAACGGGGGCTATCGGTCATCAACTGATGGGCGGTGCGGATTATAACCGCTACGGCTGGACGCAGAATGACTATCAATACAAACTTTCCACCCGCATTTCTATTTTCCACCCGGATTATTCGAATAGCGTACCAGCCGCTTCGACACCCGCCGAAGAGTCCGACGATAACCGACGCGTGACTAACCTAGTAGGTGCCTATTTACAGGATCAGGTTAGTTTGGGGGAAAGACTCAAAGTGCTACTCTCTTTACGGTACGATCGCTACAATGGGAAAGAAACCCCACTTTCGGATCGCGACAACAAGCAGGGCGATGCCCTACAGGCTTCGGGCTGGATTCCTCGAGTAGGCCTGGTGTACCTACCGCTGCCCCAGGTATCCGTCTACGGGACTTACGTCAAGTCGTTCAATCCCCAGACGTCGAACAACGTGCGGGCTGGCGGTCCCTTTCCCACCCGAAAAGCGACGCAGTACGAACTCGGGTCAAAAGCGGATCTATTTAATGAACGGGTTTCGGCCACCCTTTCCCTGTATCAGATCAATTATGCCAATATTCTGACGGCGGCTCCGACGGAAGAAAACTCCCACCGGCAGGCCGCCGTTGACGGTACCCGGAGTCGAGGGGCAGAAGTTTCCCTAGCTGGTAACTTAAAAAACCTGAGTCTGATTGCCGGATACGCTTTCAATGACCACGTGTTAATCAGTACGAGTAGCTACGGAAAAAAGGGGGACCGTTTTGCCAACGCTCCCCGACACCTTGCTAATGTCTGGGCGAAGTACACGCCATCGATTCCCGTACTGAAAGGATGGGGAATTGCGGCGGGAGTTCGCTACGTGAGCGATCAGGTGGGCCTGTTGAGCAACCAGAACTTCATTTTCCCAGCCTATACCGTTTTCGACGCCGCCCTTTCGTACCAAAAAAGTCGGTATTCGCTTCAAATCAATGCCTATAATCTAACCAATAAACACTACTTCACCGGAAGCCGGTCAAGTACCACCACGGGTGGATTGGGTGATCCATTCAACGTACGGATCGGACTTGGTTATCAGTTGTGGTAAACGTGTCCATCCGGGCTTCTGGCTGGAAGCCCGGATGGATGCATACCCGTTGGCTAAAAAAATGAGCAACCCTATTTTTTGAATTTTACCAGTTATGGGAAAAGTAAAATTGACACGAAAGCTCTTTAAAGTTCACAGCTGGCTGGGACTGATCAGTGGTCTTTTTCTACTTGCATTGGGACTAAGCGGTTCGATTCTGGTATTCCGACACGAACTGGACGCCTGGGCTAACCGTGAACTGTTGCAGGTGACGCCTCAGGGTACTCGCTCCTCGCCTTTGCAGCAGTGTTACGACACCATCACCCGTCGGTATCCGAATCTGGACGGGATCGCCTGGCTCAACCCCGATGCGGCACCAACCGAGGCGTATAACTTCAGGCTCTACTTCAATGATACGCGACTTTTTACCTACGATCTGGCCCTGATCTCTTTCGATCCCTACACCGGAACCATTCTGCGGGAAGGGCCATCGACTGATTTTACGCCCAGTTTCATTGAATGGTTACTACAATTCCACTTCAGCTTTCAGTTAGGGATACCGGGAGCGGCCCTAACGGCAGTGTTTGGTCTCACCATGCTGGTATCGCTGCTGACGGGTCTGGTGGTATACCGGAAAATGATCTGGAAAGTCCTGACTTTTCGCGTAAAGATCAACCGAAAAAACTGGCGTACGATCAGCTCAGACCTGCATCGCGTGGTTGGGGTCTGGTCCTTACTGCTCAACGCGGTTATTTTCTTTACGGGCTTCTGGATGAATTTGTTTGCGTTTCAGGCTAAAAGCTGGCGGTCAGAAATGATTCCCACGAAACCCAATACGCTTCTCTCCGTACCCCCCGATCGGATGTTACAACAGGCCCTACTGGTTTTCCCCGGCTTGGAACCTACCTACGTTTATTTGCCAACCCAACCCACCCGAACATTTGAAGTTCGGGGCTACACGCAGGGGCAGTGGAAAGGCTGGGGCAGTGGAAATTCCGTAAAAATAAATCAGCAAACGGGCGAAACAATCTCGATACATCGCTTGTCAGAAAAACCGCTGGGAGAGCGGATAGAGGCTACTTTTTTTCCTTTGCACGTGGGCAATTACGGCGGCTGGCCCGTGAAAATCCTATACGTGATGATTGGCTTAACGCCGGCTTTATTATCCATAACGGGCTTTTTACTCGGGTGGCGAAGAATCCGAAAGCCCACCAAGCATCCACCTACCTTTCAAGCTCGGTCGATCCGTTAAATGGTCAGAAGTTACTGGCCATGGAAAGCCAGGTTTAGTAAATTTTACGTTTGGCAGTCTGTTCAAAAGACGAAAGGAGTGTGCTAGCTGTCACACTCCTTTTGCATTAGGGGACTTCTTTGTACTAAACAGGAATAAATCATCCTTCTATAAACCCCATTACATCCGATACGTACGAACGTACTGACTCGGCGGCATACCGACGATTTGTTTAAACTGCCGATTGAAATTCGACATGTTGGTATACCCGCAGGACTCGGCAATCTGACTCATGGGTTCGTTGGACTCCCGTAGTAATCGGCAGGCGTTCTCAATTCGGATTTCATTGAGCAAATGAGAGAACGTTTTTCGCGTATGCTGGCGGAAAAAGCGGCAAAATGCCCCTGGGGTAAGGTTGGCGACATTCGCCACGTCTTCCAGGGCAATAGGCGAGGCGTAGTTTTGTAACAGAAAGGAAAACACCCGCTCCAGTCGAAAATGATCGTTCGGACGACTGGGACGTCCGTAAGAGGTTCGTGACAAAATCTCCCGTCCTTCGTCGTTGACCAGTTTATCAAGAATCTTCAGTAAGAACAAAAACTGATGGAAGGGCCGCTGCTGGGGTAAATTCCGAAATTCTTCCAGCAGAGCATTGTCTTCCTGACAGCGAAGTCGCACTCCGTACTTGGCCTCGTGGAGAAGTTGTTGCAGATGCATGACTTCCGGAAATTGCATCCAGTGCTGCTCGATCGCATCGGTCAGAAAAAAGAGATTAGTAGAAGTAACCCGATCCTGTTCCTGGCCGCCAGGAGGAATGCTTCGAAGTACGTGGGGTAGGTTACTGCCCAGCAAGAGTACATCATAGGGCTGAAAATGATCAATCCGATCCCCTACGATCAGCGTCCCCTCGCCCCGCTCAATTAAGGTCAATTGTACTTCGGGATGAAAATGCAACTGAGCATAGAAGGCAGATCCGTCGTCTACCTGAATGCGGAAGGACCGCTGATCCACACTGGGTACCCGAAACAGTAGTGGTTTCATAACTATCAAAACGATATAATGTGAAGGAATAGAGCACGTGTATTTTTACAGGTAATGGCTTAGGTAGTATACTAGAGGTAGCTGGGCTATAGAAATTTCTCCTGCTTCTCCATGCTGCTTGATACGTTACTGCTCAACGTCTTCATCCGTTAAAATAAAGAGGAAAACTTGCCCTTGCATACGCCTCAGAAACCCCTAGCAAACGAACCTCTCGAAGACTTTTAAAATCGCAGAACTTTAACGTATATTAATAATCGTCATTCAAGCAGATAAACTCCATCTGCTTGAAACGTATCCGTTTTATTGAAGCTTCTTTTTTTGTCAATTTCTGAACAAAGCCTATTGGTAAAATTCGTGGAAAGACGAAAAGCATTTATCTCAAAGATTCACTAATAGTAATACAATTCTAACCTATACGAAGCGACAGAAAATAGCTATATCATTTGGAACATATTCTTTTGTACAGAATAGTGTATGGCTAAATGCACGAAAATGATCTTTTTAATTTGAAAGAAACGGGTGATTTTACTGAAGAATTAAAAAAGTAAACCGGAAGAGCCTACCCAATTTTGCATAATCCCTACGCAAATTGATACAAAAATGGCCGCCTAGCGGAAGAAGTGAAAATTGTATCAAAAGCTACAAAAACGCTACGCATCAAACGGTAATCGGTCTTCTATATTTGACTTAAGCTTCGTTACAGAGCCGCACGATTTATCCATTATAAACACCAAACCATTCATTTTACTCTACCTATGAACACTTTTTCAACAACGAGTCAGTAGGCTGCTATATCCCATCACACATTTTCAGAAATGTACGTCAGCCTGTTCCGCCTTTGGTCGCTAGAGCGGAACAGTACCTAACCGAACAGTCGTACATTCTTCCCTTTAGAATTTCAGTTTAAATGTCCGCTTTTTGAACAGGCGGCAAGAAATACATCATTGGTTTTCTAAAACGCATTCGCCGATAGTTATCGGACGGGACAGGAAACGAATGACTGATTCATTGGCTCATTCGGGTTCAGGAATGAGCGTATCCACCTATTGCCCATTCAAACCGTGCGAGTTTCAACACGATCGCATGCACATCTCAATTAATTTCTAATGAATGAAAAATCTACTGTTTGTTACACTCCTTTTGTTGAGTGCCCGATTTGGTTCCGCTCAGACTGCTGAGATAAGGGGACACGTGGTTTCAGACACGAAAACGCCCGTCATCGGAGCTACCATACGGGTTAAGGGAACTACCCGAGGCTCCATATCCGATGCCAACGGTGATTTTACGCTACGGGCCAACGACCGCGATACCCTACAGGTCAGTGCGATTGGCTACCAGCCAGCCGAAATAGCGGTGGTATTGGGAATTCGGAATATCATTACTCTGATCGACAAGCAACAGGACCTCAATGAAGTCGTCGTCGTTGGGTTTGGTGAGCAGAAAAAACTGGCTCTTACGGGGGCGATCTCCTCGGTAGGAACGAAAGAACTAACGCAAAGTCCGGTTGCCAACCTCAGTAACGCCCTGGCGGGACGATTGCCCGGTCTGACCACCCTGCAAACCAGTGGTGAACCCGGTTACGATGGCTCGCAGCTCTGGATTCGGGGGATGGCAACCTTTACCGGAAATCAAAGCCCGCTGATTCTGGTGGATGGGGTTGAACGGTCGTTTGGTAGTATTGATGCCAACGAGGTCGCCACGGTATCGATTCTGAAAGATGCGGCTTCTACGGCCGTATACGGGGTAAGGGGAGCCAACGGGGTGGTGCTAGTAACCACCCGCCGGGGTACGGAAGGCCGCTCCAGCATCACGGCTACGGTACAGCAGGGGGTACAGATGCCTACTCGGTTACCGAAATATCTGGATTCCTACGATGCCCTGACCTTGTACCGGACGGCTCTGAATAACGATGGCAAAAATTCAGCGATGTATACGGACGAGTACCTCAACAAATTCAGAGATCGCAGCAAGCCTTCCTACGAATATTTGTATCCGAATGTGAACTGGCTCGATGAAATGCTGCGGCCTTCCGCTACGATGATGCAGGCCAACATCAACGTTTCGGGCGGTACCAGCTCCGTACGGCACTTTGTTTCCTTGTCCTACCTGCGTCAGAATGGACTTTACAATTTCGCCGACCAGATCAAGGATTACGACATTCAGGCTCGTTCGAATCGCTACAACTTCCGTTCGAACATTGACCTGGACATCAACAAATACCTGATGATGGAGCTGAACCTGGGTAGTATCATTCGGGATAACAACTTCCCACCAATTGGTGCCGGAGAAATTTTTGGTTCCCTACAGGCGATGCAACCCTGGTTGTATCCCATGACCAACCCGGACGGCAGTATTTCCGCATTGGATTCGAAAGCCATCAATCCCTACGGCCGGATGACGCAGGGCGGGTACCAACGGAATTTCGAGAATACCTTACAGGCTACCAGCGGTTTTACGCTACAACTCCCCTTTGTTACGCAGGGACTGAGTGTACGCGGTCGGCTTTCGTTCGATTCCTACGGCTACCGGAATGTGCGTCGGATTAAAAACCTCTGGACGTACCAGTATTCGCTGGCCGATGAAAACGAAACGGATCTGTCCAAAGGAACGTATCGCCGGATCTGGGAAGGTACCAATACCCTTAGCTACGAAGTATCCGCCAACAGTAACCGCCGTACCTGGCTGGAGCTGTACGCCAATTACAGCCGGATTTTCGCTCAAAAACACGCCGTAACCGGTATGCTTTTGTACAATCAGCAAAGCTACTTTGATCAAGTGGCTACTAACGATGCCATTGGAGGCTTACCATTTAAATACAACGGCTTTGTGGGTAGAGGAACCTATGCGTACAACGATACGTACTTTGCCGAAGTCAACTTTGGCTACAACGGGTCGGAAAACTTCCCGGCGGGTCGGCGGTACGATTTGTTCCCTTCCATGTCCGCCGCCTGGATTATGTCCAATGAGGCTTTCATGAAAGAATTGTCCTTCGTCAGTCTGTTCAAATGGCGGGGTTCGGTAGGTACCGTAGGAAACGATAAAATTGGTCAGCGACGCTTCCTCTATCAAAGTACCTGGACCCTGGCTGCCGATGGCTATCAGTTCGGCAGAGATTACAATGGCGTAAAATATGGTGGTGCGGCAGAAGATATGCTGGGAGCCACGAATGTAACCTGGGAGAAGGCCCTCAAATACAACCTCGGTATGGATTTGGGCTTTTTCAATGATGCGTTGACCTTCACGGGCGACGCCTTCTACGAGCGTCGAAATAACATTCTGGCTCAGCCGGGTACGGTGCCAGCTACGCTGGGAATTACCAGCTTGCCCTACTTAAACCTGGGTGAAGTACAAAACAAAGGTTTCGAACTCGAAGCTCAGCTGCGGAAACGTTTCCGGAATATCAATTACTTCATCAAGGGTAATGTATCGTACGCCCAGAATAAAATCCTGCAAATGGATGAACCGAGTTACCAGGATCGTCCCTACATCAAACGCACCGGACGCAGCATCAACGAACAGTATTCGATGATTGCGGTAGGATTGTTTCAGAGTCAGGAAGACATCGACGCCAGCCCCGACCAATCGCAGTACGGACGTATCATTCCGGGCGATATCAAATTCAAGGATATGAACGGGGACAACGTCATCAACGAACTGGATCGGGCCTATAACGGTAAGCTCACAGTGCCTACGACGATGGCCGGATTTGCTTTTGGAGTTAATACCGGGAACCTGGACGTGAGTGTGTTGTTCCAGGGTGGATTCGGTGGTAACGTCTGGTTGACGGGAGATGCCATATGGCCTTTCGACGGAGATGTAGGGGTGATGGCGGACGTAAAAGATAACTACTGGACGCCCGAAAATGCCAATGCCAAATACCCCCGCTTGTCCTCTTCCAAAAACGTTAACAACAATCAGATTTCTACCTACTGGATGACTTCCCGGAATTACGTTCGTCTGAAAAACGTAGAAATCGGTTACTCGCTGCCGAAGACGCTCCTTAGCAAAATTGGCGTTAAAACGGCTCGCTTGTTCGTGAATGGTATTAACCTGATCACCTGGGATAAGTTGAAAATTTTCGATCCGGAAATTCCGAACGATTCGCGGAATTATCCCCAGCAAAAGGTCTTTAACGGTGGTTTAACAATTGGTTTATAAGTCTTTAGCACGGAACAAATGAAAAAGAAATATATTAAAATCCTTTTCCTGGCTGCCGCGACTCAGTTCGTTTCCTGTAAGAAGTATCTCGACGTAGTACCTTCAGAACTAGTAACGGAAGACAAAGTCTGGGCAAACATCAACAGTGCCAACAACGTACTGGCTCACCTGTACAGTAAGTTACCCACGGGGTTTGGCAACAATGGCGAGTTCATTAGTGATGAAGCCTGTGCGACGGACGAAGCCATTTTTCACTGGTACGCGGGCTCCGGACCTGAGCAGTATAACCTGGGTGCCTGGAATGCGGGAAATAATCCCTACGGTAACTGGGAAGCTCGCTACCAGGACATCCGCAAGGCGAATATCTTCCTGGAAAAAATTGAATCCGTACCCATTCCGGCTGAACAAAGTTCGAAATACTCGGTCCTGATTCCGCAGTACGTGGCGGAAGCCCGGTTCCTGCGGGCGATGTTTTATTTTGAGCTTTTCAAACGCTACGGAGCCGTACCGCTAATTACCCGTTCGCTGGATTACACTGATCAGAGCCAGTACTCGGTGTCCCGTAATTCAACGGATGAAATCGTAAGTTTTATCGTCAGCGAATGCAATGAGGTAGCGGGCAAATTACCCGAGCATCACCCGGACGGCGAACTTGGACGGGCCAATAAAGGAGCGGCCTTGGCTCTGGCAGCCCGTACCTTACTCTACGCGGCAAGTCCCTTATTCAACGGAAATACCAAGTACGCGTCAATTGTCAATAAAGACGGCAAGGCTCTGTTTTCCCAAACCTATGACCGGGAAAAATGGCTGCGGGCAGCCGAAGCGGCCAAAAAGGTGCTGGATCTGGATTATAAGCTTTATACCTCTACGGATCCCATCAACAGCTACGAAAAGCTGTTTTACACCCGGGAATGGCAGGAAACCATTCTGCCTTATAATCACCCCAACACTAAAATGATGGAACAGTACCACCTGCCGTATGGAGGTGCGTTTCGGGGGTGGTCACATTATAGTCCACTGGAAGAGCTGATCAGCAGCTATGAAATGAAAAATGGGAAGCCTATTACCGATCCGACCTCGGGCTATACCGAAACGGGCACCTGGACGGGAGCGATGGTCGGAGCCGATGGTACAACGAATTCGGTGACACTGACCAATATTTCCAACCGCTACAAAGACCGCGATCCGCGATTTTACGCGACCATTTCCTATCAGAATAGTATGTGGGCGGCTGCCCGTACGCGAGTGCCCATTCGGCTGGCTTGGTGGGGCAATGGACAAGCCAACGGTTCTAACGGCTGGCCCATGCAGGGGGGCGGTACGACGTCTATTAGCGGCTATACGGTCCGTAAATGGCTCGATCCTGCCGTGGATATTGGAAACTGGAATACGTCACCCGAGGCTCGCCGTAATTACCCGATTTTCCGACTGGCCGAGTTTTACCTGGCCTACGCCGAAGCCCTGAATGAATACAATGGCAAACCGACGCCCGAAGCTTACCAGGCGATCAACACCGTTCGGGCTCGGGTCTCCATGCCAGCCCTGCCCATTCTGGCGGCGGATCAGACGCTGGAAGGTTTCCGTAAACGGGTCCAAAACGAAAATCGCGTAGAATTTGCGTTTGAAGCCCACCGTTTCTGGGATGTTCGCCGCTGGCTGATTGCAGAAACCGTAAACAATGGCCCCGTGCATGGACTCAATTCTCGGCCCATGGCGGAAGAACTACGGGCCACGGGACTGGACATTAATAGTCAGGAAGCGGGTCTGGCCGTATTCTATAAAGCTGTACCCCTGCAAACGCGGGTATTCCAGTACCGTCATTACCTAATGCCCATACCGATTTCGGAAATGGACGTCAACCGTGAACTGGTGCAGAACTACGGCTGGTAATTTTTAGTACTTTCTCTACGGGCGAGACTCGCTAGCGTTTGTAATCGGGACTAAACACGTTAGCGAGTCTCGCCTTTTTACTTACCGGGAAAAGTAGTGATTTATTCATCCTGGACAGGTTTCGGAAGAGGTTTTAAGAGTCCTGTTACTGTTCTTTCAAGATTCCTAAGAAAAACCAGCTAACGCAATGAGCTGTGTGATAGCCTGAATATTAGCTCCATGCTCAGTCTACTTCTCTGGGGTGGAATTCATTTTTTCTAGGGATTAGTAGCGAAGCTGAACTGGCTGAAATTCCCCAAGTACTATCCTTTGAGAATGCTTCCGTTCACGCTCCGCTCGTACTTGTAACCATTCCCACTTCACTCACGAATTACTCTTGACATCTATGAAAAAATCATTTCATTTCGCCCTGGCCTTGAGCGTAGTCGCTTTTTCCGCCTGTAACACCACTGATCACGAAGAATCGGGTCCGGTTGGTGATTTAGCTCCCGTGGAGACTCTTCCGGCCAACACCTCCTACCGTCCCGCATTTGAAGGACAAACCCGGGTAGCGGGCCTTCAAACTTCCGTCGGTTATGAAAGCCGAATCCTTACGCAGTCGCTTCGGTCCCCTTGGGGAATTACGCCCCTACCCGATGGCCGATTGCTCGTTACTGAAAAAGCCGGCTCCATGCGGATCGTTACTACGGCGGGTCAGGTGAGTCAACCCATTACGGGTATCCCTCAGGTAAACCCGGCAGGTCAGGGAGGCTTACTCAGCGTACGGGTTGATCCGGATTTCGCCAGTAATCGACTCGTGTACTGGGTATTTTCGGAGGCCGTTTCCGGTGGTAATGTAACCTCCGTCGCCAAAGGCGAATTATCCGCGGATGAAACCAGCATCGTCAACGCCCGAGTCATTTACCGGGCTACTCCGGCGTATAATGGGAACCTGCACTACGGTGGCCGGATTCTATTTGACCGGACGGGTCATCTGATCATCAGTACCGGTGAGCGGTCGGATCTGGCCACGCGTCCGCAGGCTCAGCAACTGAATTCCAGTTTGGGGAAACTCATCCGAATTACGAAAGAAGGTCAGGCCGCCACGGGCAATCCCCTGACGGGTCAATCGGGAGCACGTGCGGAACTGTATTCCTACGGCCACCGAAATCCGCAGGGACTGGCTCTGCATCCGGTATCAGGCGATCTCTGGGAAAGTGAACACGGGCCCCGGG
>NZ_JBMDWJ010000363.1:0-13653 GCF_048595215.1 Siphonobacter sp. | reverse complement strand
AATGCCTGGATTGAAGTGTACGATCAGGCACGTTCGTACCAGACGCTCGGCGATGAAAACCCGAAATTTACGTATCAGGATCGCAAAAGTTTATTGTATACGGGCACGGTTCCGATCCGCTCGGGAGCGTTCTCCACTCGTTTTGTAGTGCCTCATTCCCTACAGGGGGGCATTGGCCGCGGGGTGATTCACGTATATGCCAACGGTAACTCCGCTACGGCCCTGGGTATAGGCCGCCCTTGGGTAGGAGGAACGGCCCTTCAGCCAGTTACCGATCAGGAGCCTCCTATGCTTCGTTTGTACATGAACGATGAGCAGTTTCAGAATGGCGGTACCACCGATGCGAATCCTACCCTACTCGCCTTTTTATCGGATGATACGGGCCTTTCCTACACCGAAAACCAACCGATTCTGGCTACCCTGAACGATACGCTTACCATAAACTTAAATACTTATTTTACGGCTACGGATTCCCGTTCGGGCCAAATTCGTTACCCATTTCGCCAGTTGCCGCAAGGTTTGTATCAGCTTCAAGTTCAGGCTTTTGATGGTTTTGGTAAGAAAAGTCAACAAACCTTACAATTTTCCGTACATCCCTATACGAAAAGGAGCCTTCGCAGCGTTAGGGCAATGCCCAATCCTTTTCGGGAACGCGTACGTTTTACCTTCGAACATGAATTTCAGGACGATGATACCGAAATTACTTTCTATCTGTACGATCTTACCGGACGTTTGCTGCACCAGCAGACCTTCCAAAGCTATAGTACCCCTTCCCCTTACGAAGATTTACAGCTCGAAAATTCGGAATTAAATACGGGTTTGTACATTTATCGTATTTTTGTGCGGTCCCTAACTACCGGTCTCACTGCAAGTGGGAGCGGAAAGATTTCTCACATCAAGTGACTTTTGTTAGTTTTGCGATTAAATACATCCCACGAATGTTCAGTTTAAACTGCCTCAGCAGAGGCACTACTCCCGTACCCCCCGTTTTGGATGGCCTGCACACAGACCTTCAACGTTTAACCCAATCTCGGATGAAAAGACTTCAAACCCGATTTTTTACTCTTGCCTTTCTAGTAGGTTCCTCTTCGTTCGTATGGGCACAAAATGGTAGTGGGATTACAGGCGTCAATGGTGACCGTGTTCCTCTTCCGGCAGTTCCTTTTGTAAATATTGCTCCGGATGCCCGCTCAGCGGCTCTTGGGGATGCTGGTGTGGCTCTTAGCCCAACTGAAGCAGCGGGTACGTACTGGAACGTTTCAAAGCTGATTTACGCGGAACACGACGCAGGAGCTAGTATTTCGTATACGCCCTGGCTTCGTAACGTAATCGGCGATATGTGGCTAACCCATGTGACGGGCTACAAGAAAATCGGTAAAAATCAGGTCATTGGTCTGTCGCTTCAGTACTTCAATATTGGCGACATTCTCTTCACCAATGAACAGGGAACCATTACGGGCGACTTCAACTCGAAGGAATACGCGATTGGTGGTTCATACGCCCTCAAGCTGTCGGATAAACTGGCCCTGGGTCTGAACCTGAAATATATTAACTCTAACCTGACCGGCGATCAGGTGGTGGCGGGCGTTGCTTTGCGTCCCGGACAAACGGTAGCGGGTGACATCGCCCTGTTTAGCAACGGCTACAGCCCGGAGAAGAAATGGTACGCCAACTACGGGATCATGATTCAAAACCTGGGTGGTAAAATCAACTACGGTGGTACGGCCCAAACGCCTTATTTCATTCCTACCAACCTGAAAGTGGGTACGGCCATCACCAACCGTCTGGATGAAAAAAACTCCCTGACGCTGACGGTAGACCTGAATAAGCTCATGGTCCCAACACCCCCCGAGCGTGACGCCACGGGTGCTATTATTCCAGGCCGTGGCTCCGATCCTGATAAGAAGGGCTTATTTGAAGGCGTGTTCGGCTCCTTCGCCGATGCTCCCGATGGTTTAAAAGAAGAGTTGCAGGAAGTAACGATTTCAACGGGTCTGGAGTACAACTGGAATAAAATTCTGTCAGCT
Source organism: Siphonobacter sp. (assembly GCF_048595215.1). NCBI lineage: Bacteria > Pseudomonadati > Bacteroidota > Cytophagia > Cytophagales > Cytophagaceae > Siphonobacter > Siphonobacter sp. The sequence continues at coordinate 11,626 of NZ_JBMDWJ010000363.1, read as the reverse complement.
CGTCTGGGTTACTTTTACGAAAACCCGAACAAAGGCAATCGTAGCTTCGTTTCCGCGGGTTTTGGGGTACGTTATCAGAAAGTGGGTCTCGACTTTTCGTACCTGTTCCAGGGCGGAGGTCAGCAGAATCCGCTGAATAACACGCTCCGCGTATCGTTGTCGTTCCTGTTTGATAAGAAACAACGCATCGAGGAAGCTCCCCGCGACGATTTTTAATACACCGTTTGTATACGATAAGAAAATGGCATTCGAAGGAGTGCCATTTTTTATTTCCACTCCGGTAGTTTTGTACCGTACCGTTTTTAGTACCTTGGCGGTTTGCCCGTATGAAAATTCCGTTTTCCTGGCCAGTAATGTCTTCCCGGGAATGCAATTGTAGATGAATGATGACACTGAACCGTACCCAAGCTCCTGATTTTCAGCTTACCGATACTATTTCACTGATTCCCGTAGCCACGCATACGCTCGATAACGGCATACCGGTATACGTTATCACGGCTGGGGAACAACCCGTTGTACGCATCGAGTGGATTTTTGAAGCCGGTGGCTGGGATGAGCTTCTACCCAATGTTTCCACCTTTACACTGCGGATGCTTAATGAAGGCACTCAGCAACACACGGGTGCTGAACTAGCCGAATTTTTCGATCAGTATGGCTCCTTTCTGGAATTACAGGCTTCTTCGGACCGCTCGACGGTGACGCTGTACGCCTTACGGAAACACCTGCCCGTACTACTGCCCCGAATTCAGGAATTGTTGCAGGAAGCTACCTTTCCCGCCGAAGAGCTGGAAGTACAACGGACCATTGCCTTACAAACCTTACAGGTCAACGAAGAAAAAACGTCTTTCCTGGCTTCCCGGGGTTTCCGCGAAACCTTGTTTGGCAAAGGACATCCGTACGGAAAAAACCAGACGCAGCAAAACCTGAAAGCCTTTTCCAGAGAGGACTTAGTAACGTTTTATCAGTCCCACCTGGCGGGGCAAGCCTTTCGGGTGTTCGTCGCTGGTCAGGTAGACGAAACGGAAGTACAACTACTCAATCAGGTATTCGGTCAGCAGAGCGTTCAGGGTGCGAAGGCCCGGCCCGCGTACGAATTTCCGGCGGCTCCCCCCGAAAAACCCCTGCTCCTGGATATGCCGGATAAGATGCAGTCAACGCTGCGAGTGGGCAAACGAAGCGTGAATCGAGTACATCCGGATTACTACAAGGTACTAGTCACAAACGAAATCTTTGGTGGCTATTTTGGTTCGCGATTGATGAAAAACATTCGGGAAGAAAAGGGCTTTACCTACGGCATTTACTCGCAGCTCAATCACTTTGCCCAGGCGAGTCAGCTGGTAATCGGTACGGACGTCAACAAAGAATTTACCCAGCAAACCCTGGATGAAATTCAGAAAGAGCTGGTACGGCTGCAAACCGAGCTCGTACCACTTGAAGAGCTGCAAACGGCCCAAAATTTTATGATCGGGCAATTCGTGGGTTCCTTGAATACGGCTTTTGAAATTGCCGATCGGCATAAAATCCGAATTCTAAATCAATTACCGGACGATTATTACGAACGCCATATCGAACGCATTCGGGCGGTAACTTCTGAGGACGTACAACAGGCCGCCCAGACCTATTTTCAATGGGATTCGATGATTGAAGTAGTGGCTGGTGGAAAATAAAAGCGGCCAGACAAAGAAAGGGCTCGGGAAAATTTCCCGAGCCCTTTCTTTTATAGGGACTTACTATTGATCAAGTTTTCCCGTTCGGAACACCTCGTACAAACTCTGAATAAAAATGAGAATCAGAATAAAAGGTAGCAGGTGAGCCCCCCAAATGAAGGCTTTGCCCGTAAACTGATACGTACCCGACGAAAATTGAATGAATACGTTCATGAAGGCCATCGAAGCAATTACCAGCAATAAAGCCAGCAATAGCACCGCCGTACGTACCGGAAAAAACTTCTTGATTAATTCGCTCATCAAAATCGAAAAGACTACCGCCAGCAATACGAAAAACAAAGCACGCGGGAAGTTTTTGATGTACGAGTAGCGATACAGCCAAATGCCCACCCGACCAATGAGATTGGGGTGCGAAAGCAACCAGGCATCCGTTACTGCTAACACCAGATAAAGCAAATAGTGGGTACGAAAACGCATTCGAGTAAATAAAGTTTGAAGGTTTTGAGTTTAGGATTTTGAAATAGCACATTCATACCCTCGTATCCTTGGTCTCCAATGTATACTAACCCAAAACTGCTAAACGTTTCACAGAATTTTAATTTTCCTGATACAATACCTGAGTTACGGTTTGACCTACGGCTTTCATGACGTTTTTATCGATCACTTCCATATTGTCCTTATGGGTATGGTGATAATCGCCGAAGGTTTTCGGGTTATTAACCTTCATTTCCACAATGTCCACCATCGGGATTTTCGCCACTTCGTTCACGGCTACGTGATCGTCCGTCAGACCGCCACCGGGTACGGGCAGGAAGTACTGATTATAGCCCAGTCGGCTCGCCGTATTCCAGATATTCTGTACGACGCTCGGAGCATATTGCAGGGAGTAACTTTCCTGCGGGAATTGAGCCCCCTTGGCTCCTACTAAATCCAGTAAAATCCCGTAATAGGCCGAATAACCCGGTTTATGCGGATTTTTCGCCCAATATTGAGAACCTAACGCCCAGTTGGATCGTCCCTGAGCAGGCGTCATTCCTTCTTTCTCGCCCCAATCTTCAATATCAAAGAAAATAATATCGATACCGACATTCGGCAGCGGCTGGGCCTTCAGATTGCGGGCAATTTCCAACAGTACGCCAACGCCGCTACCGCCGTCGTTCGCTCCGTCAAAAGGTTTGTTCTTGTACTGAGCTACGGTGTCCTTATCCGCAAAGGGACGCGTATCCCAGTGAGCCGTCAACAGAATGCGTTTAGCGGCGTCGGGATTGATACTGCCGATGATGTTACGGGCATTGAGCTTGGTACCGTCAAAAGCAGTCTCGGTAAAAGTCTGCTCAGTCACTGCAAATCCATAACTCTTCAGCTTGGCCACCATCCAGTCTCCGCAGGCCCGATGGGCTTTTGAGTTGGGAATACGCGGGCCAAAATCAACCTGCTTCTGGACAAAAGCATACGCCGAATCCGCGTTGAACACCGGAGCCGGAGCCAGCTTCGTCTGCTCCGTGGCCGCACTCTCCGCACTTTTCGATTTTTCTTTACAGGATTCAAGCAATAGGCCGCCCATCAACAGCAGCCCAATCAGGGTGAGGGTACGTTTCATAGGTAGTTTGTGCCGTTTTCAGTTTGCGGTTTTCAGTTTTCAGTTCGTTTAGCCTTGGTCTTGCTCTTTTTACTGAAAACTAAAAACCATCAACTGACCACTAAATCTATTCTTCATACGCCCAGTCGATCCGTTGTTTCAGATCTTTAATGACCAGGCCATTTTGTTTAAATACGGAACGAATCTGATCGACTTTGTCGTATTGTTTCTGTGTTTTGAAATCGCGGTACAGGTCCAGCAAACCATTGACTAATGGCTCAAACGCTTCATTACGCTCTTCTTTCAGCCCCAGAATATCCAGCAAAAAGGTATTATAGGTGGTCTTGAGTTTTTCGAAAACCTCCACTCCCAGCTGGGCAAACTGACTCTGCCCCATGTACAACTGGTTGATTTTCTTCAACAGCGTAAATAGGTTTGCGATGGTCACAGCCGTGTTCAGGTCGTCGTTCATCCCCTCGTAGGCTCCTGCAATGGCTTTCTCGATTTCCTCTACCTGCTTCGGATCAATGCTTACGCTTTCATCGGCTACGTATTCCATTTCACGGAGCAAACGCAGCCCGTTCAACAAACGCTTGTATCCCTTTTGAGCCGCTTTCAGGGCTTCGTTGGAAAAGTCGAGCGTGGAACGGTACTGGCTTTGGAGCATGAAGAACCGGGTCGTCATAGGCGAATACGGCTGTTCGAGCAAGTGGTGACTACCGGCAAATAACTCATTGGGAAGGAAGGAATTACCCAGCGATTTAGACATTTTCTGTCCGTTTACCGTCAGCATGTTCGAGTGCATCCAGTACTTCACCGGTGAAACGCCGTTCAGGCCCGTACCCTGAGCAATCTCGCATTCGTGGTGCGGGAATTTCAGGTCCATCCCGCCCCCGTGAATGTCAAACTGCGTACCCAAGTATTTGGTACTCATGCAGGTACATTCCAGGTGCCAGCCCGGAAAGCCCAGTCCCCAGGGGCTTGGCCAACGCATGAGGTGATCGGGAGCGGCTTTTTTCCAAAGGGCAAAATCCAGCGGGTTCCGCTTCTCACCAACGCCATCCAGGTCGCGGGTTTCGCTGAGCAAATCTTCCAGAATACGACCGGAAAGTTTTCCGTAATCCTGTCCGTTTTGGTTGTACTTTTCAATATCGAAGTACACCGATCCGTTGGATTCGTAGGCTAAACCTTTCTCAATCAAAGCTTTTACTGCTTCAATCTGCTCGACGATATGGCCCGTAGCCGTTGGTTCGATACTCGGTGGCAGGAAGTTGAATTTCGACAAAACCTGATGGAAATCGTCCGTATAGCGGTGTACAATTTCCATGGGTTCCAGTTTTTCCAGACGGGCCATCCGGCCAATCTTGTCTTCGCCCTCGTCGCTGTCGCCGGTCAGGTGACCTACGTCCGTCAGGTTACGAACGTACCGAACCTGATAACCAATGTGCCGTAGGTATCGTACGAGTACATCAAAAGTGAGGAACGTCCGAACATTACCCAGGTGCACGTAATTATAGACGGTAGGACCGCAGACGTACAGGCCCACGTGGGTCGGATGCAGGGGTTGAAAAACTTCTTTTTCCCGAGTCAGGGTATTATAAATCTTCAGGGATTGCATGAACGAAGGGAATTGAATGAGGTTGGTACCGAAAGATCAGTACGCAAAAAGTGAAACAGTCGAAGATTACTGACCGTTCCAACATCGAAATACGCGGAAAGAAAAAGAAACAGTTGCCACGTGATACAGGGTTTCGCCGCAAAAGTAAGGAAAAGAGTTTCGAGTTTTCCGTTTTCCGTTTAGAGTTTTCAGTAATTGGTTGCGATTCGTCGGATTGCAAATCCGTCACAGGTAGCTTTCGGATTGCAAATCCGAAAGAGCGGGTTTATCCTACCAAAACGGAAAACTGAAAACCCAAAACTGAAAACTCCCCTATCTTTGACTAAAGATTCTTTCCCAGATACGCCATGTTATTGTTCGAAGTCGGTACCAATCCGAAAGCCCAACGTGAATTTTTGATGTTTCCCGTGCGTCTGTATCAAAATGACGCGAATTGGATTCGTCCGCTGGATCAGGACATTGAGTCAGTCTTTGATCCGCAGAAAAACAAAATGTTCAAACACGGGGAATGCATTCGCTGGATTTTACAGAACGACGCCGGACAAACCATTGGCCGGGTAGCCGCTTTCGTTGATCACGATAAGGCACACCTGGAAGAGCAGCCTACGGGCGGAATGGGCTTTTTTGAGTGCATTGAGGACGAAAAAGCCGCCTTCGTTCTTTTTCAGGCCTGTAAGGAATGGTTGGAAAGCAAAGGCATGGAAGCGATGGACGGCCCCGTTAACTTCGGCGAACGCGAGTCGTGGTGGGGATTGATGGTACAGGGCTGGGATCATGAACCCACCTACAAAATGCCTTGGACGAAAGAATACTACATTCGCTTTTTCGAAACATATGGCTTCCAGGATTACTTCAAGCAGTTTGTCTATACTTCACCAATTCGGGAAGTGGTCGTAGCTCAAGCGGTAGAAGAAAAAGCCCAGCGGATTTATGCCAATCCGGAATACACGTTTCAGCACATCGAAAAAGCCAAACTCGATCAGTATACGGAGGATTTCCGCAGTATTTATAATAAAGCCTGGGCCAAGTTTCCGGGTGTAAAACCAATGAGTAGCGAGCAGGCCGCTTCACTGGTGAAATCCATGAAACCTATTCTGGATGAACAACTGATCTGGTTTGCCTACGCGGGTGGCGAAGCCATTGCCTTCTTTATTGTCATTCCGGACCTAAACCAGATCGTAAAGCACTTAAACGGAAAGTTTGGGCTGGTACAGAAACTCAAGTTGCTGTATTTACTCAAATGGAAAAAGGTAGTTACCCGTACCTGCGGATTGATCTTTGGTGTAATCCCCGACTATCAAGGTAAGGGCGTTGAGTCGGCCATTGCCCTGCGTTTCCGCCAGGCTGGGCGTGACAATCCAGACTATCAGTACCACACCATCGACATGAATTGGGTAGGTGACTTCAATCCGCGGATGAACCGCTTCGTTTCTCAACTGGGTACTAAAATTGAAAAAACCTTTATTACGTATCGTTACCTGTTCGATCGTACCAAAGAGTTCAAACGCTGTCCACGGGTATAAGGCTTTGCCTACGCTTGCAAAGATTACCTTCCTTGGGAGGGTAATCTTTTTTTTGTTAAGACGTTCATAGTGAGTTGTCTTTTCGGAGATTAAAATTTTTCTTCTCGTTAAACCTCATACCCCTGATTATCATCCCAGTACTGATCATCCTGCTTCGATATGCGTGCCTACTTTACTCCATCTGTCTCTCTATCCGATGAAAAACACGCTCATTCCGTTAAAGCATTTGTATCAGCGGGCGGGCTTTGGAGCAAGTCCCGCTACGTTACAGCAAGCCAGTCGTCATTCCGTGCGGCGTGCGATACAGGATCTTTTTAAGGATGCTCAGACCCCACTTCCTTTGCACGTAGTCGATCCACAGCGAGTAGGCTATTCCCGTAAAACATTACTGGAAATGGTCATGCAGAAAGATCCTCTTTCGGAAGAACAGAAGAAGCAATATATCCGGCAAATTGATCAGGAAAACCGGGAACTGATTGGAGATCTGAATTATGCCTGGATTACGCAAATGGCATCCGGAACCAGCGTCTTACGCGAAAAAATGACTTTGTTCTGGCATGGGCACTTTGCCTGCCGAAGCCTGAATCCAACGTTCGTACAACGACAGAATAATACCCTCCGGCAACATGCCCTAGGCAAGTTCGGCGATCTACTCCAGGCCGTAGCTCAGGACCCTGCTATGCTTCAATTTCTGAACAACCAGCAGAACCGAAAGCAAAGTCCGAATGAGAATTTTGCCCGTGAAGTCATGGAATTATTTACGCTGGGCCGGGGTCACTACAGCGAACAGGATATTAAGGAAGCCGCTCGTACATTTACGGGCTGGGGATTTAACCGCGACGGAGCGTTCGAAATCCGGAAAAATCAGCACGATACCGGTACAAAAACCATTTTCGGGAAAACGGGCCCCTTCGATGGTACGGATACCTTGTCGCTAATTCTGGAACGTCCCGAAACCGCTCCTTTTCTAGTCACTAAAATCTACCGGTATTTTATCAACGACAAGCCCGATCCGCAGATCATTCAACCCCTGGCCGTTCGTTTTCGTGAAAAGGACTACGACATCAGCTGGCTGATGCATGAGATTTTCACGTCCGACTGGTTTTATCGGCCCGAAAACATCGGTGTGAATATCAAATCGCCGGTCGAACTACTGGTGGGCTTCCAGCGACAATTGGGCCTGGATTTTGGCCAGAAACAGGCCGTCCTCTACGTTCAGAAAGCTTTGGATCAGGTCCTGTTTTATCCGCCCAACGTGGCGGGCTGGCCGGGAGGATCTACCTGGATCGATTCTTCCAGTTTACTCTTACGCATGAAGCTGCCCGAAATCATTCTTCAGGCGGCTCAGTTGAATTTCAAGGCTAAAGCCGATGGCGACGTCAACACGGATTACTTGGCGAAACGATCCAATAAGCCTTTTCTCCAAACGCAGTTCGACTGGGAAGCCTTTGCCCAACCCTTCGCCGGGTTGTCAACGGAAGCGTTGCTGGATGCGTTGAGTACCTATTTACTGGCCCGCCCGCTCCTGCCCTCGCAGCGAGATTTGCTACTCAAGCATCGTAAAAACAACGATTTGCAGGACTTCACTTTAGGACTATTGACCCTGCCCGAGTATCAGCTTTGTTAACGCCCCTTAAAAATGCCTACGCGTATGAATCGAAACGAATTTATTCGCCGCTCGGCTTTAGCTGCGGTTGGAACCTGGCTCATTCCGGACTTTGTGAAAGCGTATGAACGCGATCAGCTCAACACGTTTCGCACGAATAATAAGGTGCTGGTCATTATCCAGTTCTCGGGCGGTAATGATGGTTTGAATACCCTTATCCCGTATCGAAATGACATCTATTACCGCGAACGTCCCAGACTGGCCATTCCCGAAACTAAAGTACTAAAGCTTACGGATGAATTGGCCCTGCACCCGGCCCTTGAGAAACTTCGCTCCTGGTACGATCAGGGATACTTCCGATTTCTAAACAACGTCGGATATCCCAACCCGGATCGTTCGCATTTTCGTTCGATGGACATCTGGCATACGGCCAGCGATGCCAGCGAATACCGGCAAACGGGCTGGATCGGACGTTACCTGGATGCTCAGTGTTCGGGAACCTGCCAACCGTATCAGGCCCTGGAAATTGACGATCAGCTCAGTCTTTCCATGAAGGGTGAACGTGTCAAAGGATTGGCCGTATCGGACCCTAAACGTCTGTATCAGCAAACGAAAAACCCCTTTTATCAGGAGCTGGCCCGAGCCAATCACGAAGAGTACGCGAACGTCGATTACCTCTATAAAACGTTGGCGGAAACGTTGTCTTCGTCGGCGTACATCCACGCCAAAACCGATGTGACCAGTACAACAGCTGCTTACCCAACACACGAATTGGGCCGTCGCCTAAAAACCGTGGCGGACTTTATTCGATCCGGCGTTGATTCCAACGTCTACTACGTTTCCCATGGTAGTTTCGATACGCACGTCAACCAGCAGCCTAAACAGGACCAATTGCTCAAGCAGTACGCGGAAGCACTCGACGTTTTTATGAATGATCTGAAAACCCAACATAAACTGGACGAGGTGTTGGTACTAACTTTCAGTGAATTTGGTCGTCGGGTTAAACAGAACGCTTCCAATGGTACCGATCACGGTACGGCCAATTGCGTCTTTCTGGCCGGGGGTAATTTGTCGCTGGATCGCCAGTATCAGGCCATTCCCGATTTAAGCGACCTCGATCAGGGTGATTTGAAATACAAAGTCGATTTTCGTGATCTCTATGCTACCCTGCTCGACCATTGGCTGGGAATTGATTCCGCCGCTGTACTCGGCAAACCATTTCCGGGCCTAAAGCTTGCCTAGCAGCCAATGATCCGTTTATGACCTGAAATACCCTTATCTAACCTCTAAACCTTGTTGTTTCCTTCAGGTTTTCTCAAAATAAAAGCGTATATTCAGGATGCTAGTAACTCATTCGATTCAATGCTTCAGAAAACCCGGGGTTTAGTACTCAATTACCTACGTTACCGCGAAACGTCCATCATCGTTAAAATTTACACGGAAGAGTTTGGTCTGCAGACGTACATCGAAAATGGCGTTCGGAGTAGTAAAGGCAAGAATAAAATTGCCCTTTTTCAACCCCTTACCCTGCTCGATCTAGTCGTGTACTTTAAAGAAAGTGCGGGCATTCAACGCATTTCTGAACTCAAGGTCAATCATCCCTACCAGAGTATTCCGTTCGATGTGACCAAGTCGACCATTGCGTTATTTATTACCGAGATTCTGGGCAAGACCCTAAAGGAGGAAAGTAGTAATCCATCCTTGTTTGGCTTTTTACGGGAAAGTCTCCTCTGGCTCGATCAGGCGACTACCGGGTACGAAAACTTCCACGTCTGGTTCCTGCTTCGGTTTAGTTTTTACCTGGGTTTTGAACCCCAATCCGCCCAGCAATTAAGTCAGGAGCTGACCGACGCCGGGTATCGGGTCTACGATGAAGAAGCCCTCAGCCGTCTCGATGACCTACGAACTGATCCTGACACTAAAGTAAGCCGATCCATACGGAATTATTTGCTGGAAATTTTGTTAAAATTCTACGAGCTACACGTGGATGGCATGGGCGAAGTGCGTTCGTTAGAGGTACTACGCACGATATTTTCGTAAGCCCGATGCCTTACCCAGGAGCAAAAGCGGCAACTTATCGAACCAGGCGTTGGAAAAATTATTGCTTTACTTTGATCAAAATCTAAACAATTTTAGGAACGAGGTTTGTGAGCGTCATAAAATATCGCTACTTTTGCGTTCCAATTTTGAAAAGCACTGATTATTTAACGCAATAAGCTCATGGCTAAGAAAGGCAACCGCATTCAGGTAATCCTCGAGTGCACCGAGCAAAAAACTTCAGGCGTTCCGGGCATGTCACGGTACGTAACGGTTAAAAACCGGAAGAACACTACGGCTCGTATCGAACTCAAAAAGTACAACCCTTTCCTGAAGAAGCATACGCTTCACAAGGAAATCAAGTAATTTCAGGCCCCAGTTATTCGTTAGGTGGCTCCTAACCGGCGATAACTGACAACTGGTTAGTGATCCACTGTATAACATTTTACTGAAATGGCAAAGAAAGTAGTAGCAACCCTGAAAAAAGAAGGTGGCGTTAAATACGCTAAAGTCATCAAAGCGGTGAAAAACCCAACGACTGGTGCCTATACCTTCAAAGAAGAAATCGTTCTTCAGGACGAAGCTCAGGCAGCTCTGAAAAACTAGTTGCTTGACTTTAAAAGTCTTGTTCTGATCCTCCGAACACTCTTCGGGGGATTTTTTGTTGTAGATTTGAACGTCGTTATCGGCTGGGACTCCAGGCTCTCGTTAAATTACTGCTGCGGTGGGCCCCAGTACGTTCATAAAACCGATAACTAGCTACCCCGATAACGTAATCTCAAAAATGGGCTTATTCGATTTTTTCAGTAAGAAAAAGGAACAAATCCAACAGGAGCAGGCCGAATCGCTCGACAAAGGATTGGAAAAAACCAAAGATGGTTTCTTTTCCAAACTGAGCCGGGCCATTGTCGGTAAATCGAAAGTTGACGAAGAAGTACTCGATGAACTGGAAGAAATTCTCATTTCTTCGGATGTAGGCGTTGAGACTACGGTAAAGATCATTCGTCGCATTGAAGATCGCGTAGCCCGGGATAAGTTTATGAGTACAAGTGAGCTCGACAGCATCTTGCGGGAAGAAATCGCGGTTCTCTTGTCTGAAAATAAATCCGCTGACGTATCGGGTGATTTCGAAACGCCACTTGGCGTGAAACCCTACGTCATTATGGTAGTCGGCGTGAACGGCGTGGGTAAAACCACCACGATCGGAAAACTAGCCGCTCAGTACCATAAAGCGGGTAAGAAAGTAGTACTCGGTGCGGGTGATACCTTCCGGGCCGCCGCCGTGGACCAACTCAAACTTTGGGGAGAACGCGTCGGTGTACCCGTGATCGATCACGGAATGAATACAGACCCTGCTTCGGTCGCGTACGATGCGGTGAAGCAAGGTACGGAAACCGGAGCCGACGTAGTGATTGTCGATACCGCGGGTCGTTTGCATACGAAAGTGAACCTGATGAACGAGCTTGCGAAAATCAAGCGGGTCATGCAGAAGTTTTCGGCAGAAGCTCCCCACGAAGTCCTACTCGTACTCGATGGCTCAACGGGTCAGAATGCGTTCATTCAGGCTCAGGAATTTACCAAAGCGACGGAAGTAAC
>NZ_JBMDWJ010000362.1:0-6299 GCF_048595215.1 Siphonobacter sp. | reverse complement strand
CCGAATGCTGATATTGGCTCCCGGTGCTCCCGAGTTTTGTACCACCTGCACGCCCGCCGCCCGGCCCGCTAGACCCTGTACGGCATTGACTACGGGCAGTTCATTCAACTCTTTGGAACTGACCGACGCCAGCGAACCCGTCACGTCACTCCGTTTCTGCGTACCGTAGCCGATGACTACGACTTCGGAAAGCGATTTCGTATCGGTTTCCAGTTTCACATCGATGGCACTCCGACCGCCGACGGCCACTTCCTGCGTTACGTAACCCACGTAGGAGAACACCAACGTGGCGGCATCGTCGGGTACATTCAGGGTATACCGCCCATTGGCGTCAGTAGCTGAACCCGTCGTGGTACCTTTTAGTACGACACTTACACCGGTTAAGGTTTGCCCCTGATTATCGGTAACAGTCCCCGTTACTGTTAATTTCGGAGCGGTCAGCAGCATCGTTTCCTGACTTTTGGAAAGCACAATGCGTCCCGACACGAGTTTATACTGAATCGCTAAAGGGCCCAGTAAGGCTTTGAGTACCTCTTCCAGTTTGGTATGCATGGCCTTGACCGATACTTGCTGATCGGACTGAATTACTTTGCGACTGTACACAAACTTGACGGAAGCTTGCGTTTCAATCTGACTCAGTGCCTGCTCCAGACTCACCTTCCCGGCGGGCAGGATTACGGTACGCTCCAGTACATCCTGAACCGTATGAATGGGTTCAGCGAAACTGAAGAGAGGTACGCTTAGTAGTAGCGGTAGAAAAGAACGGTGGAGCAACCAGCCCGCCAGAGCGTAAGGTTTGAAGTAACGTGTTTTTTTCATAGGTCTTATTCATTATTAATAGGCACAAAACGTCCCCGCACGCCTTCTGAGCGAAGGTGCGTAAGGGCTTTACTAGTGGTAGTACCAGACCACCAGAATCAGGAAATTAGATTACGTCTTTGGAGTTAATCATGGCAATCAGTTTTAGAGGAGGTAAGTAGGATAAGTCATTATCGGCAGCCCGAACCCTGTAGCAGGATTTGAGTACCGTCGGATTGGTAGGTAGCATTTAAAGCCTGGCAAATCATACCCAGCTGCTCGTAGAGGCCTAGCCCCGTCAGATCTCCGGTGAAGGGGCACTGACGTAAGGCCGATTGCTTGATGAGCAGGGTAATGCCATAGCGTTTTTCGAGGCGTTCAACCACGCGAAGCAGCGGTACGTCTTTGAATCGCATCGAAACGGAGGCATCCAGCACCAGCGGATTTTGGACGAGGCCCGTTTGCAGCCAGGGTTTCTCCCGCGAATACGTAACGAGCTGATTCGGTACCAGGATTACCTGATTTTGATCCTGCTGTACGGAAACTTTACCCGTAACTACCTGCACCTGCACGTAGCTTTGTTTAGGCTGATGCCTCACCCAGAAACTCGTCCCTAACACCTTCGTTTCCAGCGAGCCGGTGTGCACTAGAAAAGGCTTTTCAGGGTTCTTGGTAATTTGAAAGAAGGCGGTTCCCTGTAGGTCTACTTCCCGAAGCTTTCCAGTAAACGTTGACGAATACCGCAGGCTACTTCCTTCCAGCAACGTTACCTGACTCTGGTCGGAAAGGGTAAGCGTTTGCGGCCCGCGAGCGGTAAGCAGCGGAGCCGCCGTATGAACCGCCAGTTGTCCCGAATTCACGGACGTCTGCGTCCAGAACCAAAGGCCAATGGACAGTACCAGCAGTACCGATGCGGCCACCCCTACGTACCATCCGGATTTTCGGAGGGGCCGGATTTGAATCTCGGGTTCAGGTTCATCGATACGCTCGCGAATCGACGACCACAGCTTGGCTTGCAGCGGCGGACGTTCCGCCGCGGGAAGTTCTTCCTGCGAATCGACTGCCAGTCGGTCGTACCAGGCGTGGATACGCTGCTGTTCTTCGGCGGTGGCTTCGTTACGCTGGTAGCGTAGCAAAAGCTCCTGAAATTCTTCCGGGGTCATACAAGCAGTAGAGAGCCTTGAGTGCCGCTCCTATCTAACAAGTCGGATGTGCGAAGATTTGGCCTAAATCGTTTTAAAATTTCTACGAAAGTTTATATAAAGATGCTTGATACCCACTAAAATTCTTGCCTTCGTTCAATTAACGGTTGGTGAGAATGAGATAAAGCAGCGTGCCCAGTAAATGATCCTGGTAGTGCGTGCGGAGAAATTTGACGGCCTTGGTAAGATGGTACTCTACAGCTTTTTCGGAAAGCTGAATATGGTGGGCAATTTGGGTGACGGACCAGTTCTCAAAATAACTCAGGGTAAACACCTGGCGGGACTTTTCGGGTAGAGTTTGCAGCGAATCTTCTAGAGCCGAACGTAAATCATTTAAGATAATGGCCTCTTCCGTGGACGAATCCTCCGTTGATAAGAAGGACTGGTAATAACTTAGATATTGCTCCCGCGTGACCCGAGCTCTGATCTGGTCGATAACGGCGTACCGAACCGCCGAAAACAGGTAATAGCTCAGTCGATTGATGGACACACTCGCCTTTCGTTCCCAGAGCTTTACGAAAATATCCTGTACCATTTCTTCGGCTACTTCACGGTCGTTCAGTTTGCGGTACGCCACCAGAAACATCGGATACCAGTACTGGGAATAGATGGCCTCAAAAGCCGTCAAACTCCCCTGCTGGAGTTCGGAAATCAACTTTTGTTCATCGATCATTCCTGTTTGCATGGCGTGAGTAATAAGTTAACCAATCCCCCGAGACCCCGATCAGAGTATTTTGAATGGTTAAAATTATATATAATGTTTGTATGTTTATACGTAAAAGGAGTATTAAATGTAGCAACCCTACGCGGGTTACGGTTTCGTTTCTAATTTTAGACGGATCTGCGTACCGGCTCGTCTTTCTGCGGACGTATGCAATCCTTTGAAGTTATATCTTACCTTTAAGACCTTCTTTACCTCAAACCAACGATGACACTATCTCGACGTACCTTTTTGCAGCAGTTGGGCATGCACTCGGCTCAACTGGGTTTGCTTTCTACGCTTCCAGCCTGGCTGCCAGCCCCTGGAAACGCCCTTTCCCGTAGTACGCCCGAAGCTCAGGGCGTTGCTTCACAGGGCATCCTGGATTTCATTGCAACCGTTGAAAAGGAAAAACTCAACGTACATAGCCTGATGGTGCTGCGACACGGGCAGGTCATTGCCGAAGGCTGGTGGGCTCCGTACGCGGCTGATCTCAAGCACACGCTCTATTCGCTCAGTAAGAGCTTTACTTCTACGGCCGTTGGACTGGCGGTAGCCGAAAATCGCCTTCGGGTGGAAGATCCGGTCATCAAGTTTTTTCCCGAAGATCTTCCCGCAACGGTCAGCCCAAATCTGGCCGCCATGCGAATCAAGGATTTGCTGACCATGTCTACCGGACACGCGAAAGATACAACGGGTCCCATGGCCGAAAGTCCGAATTGGGTGAAGGGTTTTCTGGCCCAACCCGTCGAGCATCAGCCGGGTACGCACTTCGTCTACAATAGCGGAGCGACGTATATGCTTTCCGCCGTTGTGCAGAAGCTGACCGGACAAACTTTACTTGATTACCTCACGCCCCGACTATTCAAACCCTTAGCCATTGAAGGGGCCGACTGGGAAGTAAGTCCGCAAGGCATCAACACGGGTGGCTGGGGCTTACGGGTTAAAACCGAAGACATTGCCAAATTTGGTCAGTTGTACCTGCAAAAAGGCGTCTGGAAAGGCAAGCGGCTGATTACCGAAGCCTGGATCGACGAGGCTACGCGTTTTCAGGTACAGTCCTCGGGTGGCAGTCGTCCCAAAGAAACCCACGACTGGCTACAGGGTTACGGTTATCAATTCTGGCGGTGCCGCCACGAGGGGTACCGGGGGGATGGGGCCTTTGGTCAGTACTGTCTGGTATTGCCCAAGCTCGACCTCGTCATTGCCATGACCAGCGAAACCAGTAATATGCAGGGCATTATGGATGCCGCCTGGAACCACATTCTACCAGCCGTGGGCAAGTCTAGTCCGGCCTCCACCCAATCGGCTTTGAAAAAACGGCTGGCTTCCCTACGATTACCGCTGGCGGAGGGGACGTTTAACTCTCCCCTGAGCGAGCAAATCAACGGGAAAACCTTTCAGATTCAGGAAAATTCCCTGGGTATTCAATCCGTGCGGATGGACGTGAAGAAAGATTCCGTTCAATTGATTCTCAAAGATACGCAGGGCGAAGACCGCATTGAAGCGGGTTTGGGTCGCTGGAAATTCGGTCGCACCGATCTATCCACGACTCCGCTCAAACTTACTCAGACGCCCGTTCCCGGTGAAACACTTACGCCCATTGCCACGAGTGGAGCCTGGCGAAACGAGAATACCTTCGATTTCCTGGTTCGCTTCATTGAAACCGCCCATTACGAAATCATTTCCCTGCACTTTGAAACGGGAAAGGTACAGGTCAAATTCCAGCGAAGTCTTTCCATCCTCGATGGTAAACCCGACCGCCGACCTACTTTAGAGGGAACACTCACGGCTTAATTGATCAAACCCGAGGGCAGGCTGCGAAAGCGTTTGCCCTTTTTGCTTCTGACTTCATTACCGAATGAAAACTATACTCTTCGTTTGTTTTTTTCTGCTGGGTATGCTGAATCTTCAGGCCCAGAAACCCGTCCGACTGGCCGTAGCTGGTATCACCCACGGTCACGTCCCCTGGATTCTGGGTCGAAAACCGCTGGGCGACATCGAACTGGTGGGCATTGCCGAATCCAATACGGACCTTTCGAAACGCTACGCCGAACGATATCACCTGGAGTCCAAACTTTTTTACCGCGATCTGGTACAAATGCTGGATGCCGTCAAACCCGAAGCCGTCGTAGCCTTTGGATCCATTTACGAGCACAAAGCTGTCGTGGAGGCCTGTGCTCCCCGGGGCATTCACGTCATGGTGGAAAAACCGCTGTCTACCAACCTAGCCGATGCGGAACGGATGGCCTCCTTGGCCCGGAAGCACCAAACGCTGTTACTAACCAACTACGAAACGTCCTGGTACCCCAGCATTGAAAAAGCTTATCAGCTCGTTACTGATAGCAGTACCGTGGGAACGTTTAAGAAAATGGTGGTACACACGGGACACGAGGGTCCGAAAGAGATTGGCGTCAATGCCGAATTCTTTAACTGGCTAACGGACCCCGTACAAAACGGCGGTGGAGCCCTGATTGATTTCGGCTGTTACGGAGCCAACCTGATGACGTATTTCATGAAGAATGAAACACCGCTGTCGGTTACGGCGGTTACCCGGCAGTTCAAACCCCAGATTTATCCCAAGGTGGACGACGAAGCTACCATAGTCATTGAATACCCCTCGGCTCAGTGCATTGTGCAGGCTTCCTGGAACTGGCCTTTCAGCCGAAAAGATATGGAAGTCTACGGCGATGCGGGCTACGTTATTACAGAAAATACCACGGATTATAAAGTCCGCACTCGCTCCCAAAAAGAACAGAAACGACGCATTACGAAACAGGAATTGCCCGTTTACGACGATCCTTTTGCTTATTTTGCCGATTTGATCCGGGGAAAAATCAAGCCTCATCCGCTCTACTCGCTGGAAAACAACGTGCAGGTGGTGCGTATTCTCGAAGCCGCCCGGGAGTCGGCCCGCACGGGAAAGACGGTGCAGCTCCGAAAAAAATAAGTACCTGTTTTCCTGAAAATCCAGCCTGAGGCGAGGAAGTGGCTTTTCACCGAATGGGGAAGCCCGGTCCTCCTCCACAGCCCTGTAATTAGGAGCCATACCCTTTCTATAGCATATTATTTCTGTTTGTTCACTCATGACTTCTTCCCCCGAAAAACAGTGGTTAGGTCACCCGAAAGGCCTGTTTGTGTTGTTTATGACCGAGCTGTGGGAACGCTTTAGTTTCTACGGCATGCGGGCCATTCTAGTGCTGTATCTGACGGCTTCCGTGACGGGGCTGAATCCCGGCCTGGGCTGGACCAACGCCGAAGCCCTGACCTTTTATGGCTGGTACGGCTTCAGTGTATACATGGCCAGCTTGCCCGGCGGTTACCTCGCCGACCGCTTTTTGGGCCAGAAGAAAACCGTACTGATCGGAGCCCTGCTTCTGGCGATTGGCCATTTGATTCTGGCGATTCAGACCATGTGGGCTTTTTACCTGGGTATTTTTCTAATTGTACTTGGCGTGGGACTTTTGAAACCTAACATCTCGACGATGGTGGGGGGACTGTACGCCCAGCACGATCCTCGCCGCGATAAGGGCTTTACCATTTTTTACATCGGGATCAATCTGGGAGCGGCTTTTGCTCCCATCATGGTGGGCTGGGTT